>JAKDIK010000096.1 GCA_030450535.1 Propionibacteriaceae bacterium | reverse complement strand
CGTCGCCGACGCCGGCGAACGAATCCGGACGCTCGCTGCTCACGTCACTGCCCGTGTAGACCATGCGGTGCGGCGTCCAGAGCCGCTCGAACGCGTCGCCGACGCCGGCGAACGAATCCGGACGCTCGCTGCTCACGTCACTGCCCGTCCCGGCCCACCGACGCGAGCTCGGCGGTGGGGCTGTCGTTGCGCCGGGTGGCCACCCAGTCGGCGATCCAGGCCACGGCGTCCGCCACCGGCACCTTGTTGGCCTGGCTGCCGTCGCGGAAGCGGAACGACACCGCGCCGGCCTCGACGTCCTCGCCGCCGGCGATGAGCACGAACGGCACCTTCTCCTTGGCCGCGTTGCGAATCTTCTTGCCGAAGCGGTCATCGCTTTCGTCCAGCTCGACCCGCACCCCCGCGTCCCTCAGCTGCGCCGCAACGCCCGCGAGGTACTCGTTGAACGCCTCGGCCACCGGCACGGCGATGACCTGCACGGGGCTCAGCCAGGCGGGGAACGCGCCCGCGTAGTGCTCGATGAGGACGCCCATGAACCGCTCGAGGGAGCCGAACTTGGCCGAATGGATCATGATGGGCTGCTGGCGGGTGCCGTCCGAGGCGGTGTACGTGAGGCCGAAACGCTCCGGCTGGCTGAAGTCGTACTGGATCGTCGACATCTGCCAGGTGCGCCCGATCGCGTCCTTCGCCTGGATGGAGATCTTCGGACCGTAGAACGCGGCACCGCCCGGGTCGGCGACCACCGGCAACCCCGCCTCGTCGGCGATCTGGGCGAGGATGCCGGTCGCCTCGTCCCACTGCTCAGCCGACCCGATGAATTTGTCGGCCTTCCGGCCGTCCTCGTCGCGGGTCGAGAGCTCCAGCGCGACATCGGTGAGCCCGAAGTCGGTGAGCAGCCCGAGGACGAACCGCAGCAGGTGGCGCACCTCGTCGGGCGCCTGCTCCTTGGCGCAGTAGCTGTGCGAGTCATCCTGGGTGATCGACCGCACCCGGGTGAGCCCCTGCACGACGCCGGACTTCTCGTCGCGGTAGACGGTGCCGAACTCGAAGAAACGCAGCGGAAGGTCACGATAGGAGCGCCCGCGCGAGGCGTAGATGAGGTTGTGCATCGGGCAGTTCATGGCCTTGAGCCGGTAGGCCTGCCCGCCCTTGACGACGTTGCCCTGCGCGTCCCGCTCGGCATCCTCGAGCAGGGCCGGGAACATGCCCTCGGCGTAGTAGGGCAGGTGGCCGGAGGTGTAGAAGAGCTCCTCCTTGGCGATATGCGGCGTGCCCACGTAGTCGAAGCCGTTGGCGATGTGCGCGGCGCGCACGTAGTCCTCCATCGCGCGCTTGAGGACGCCGCCCTTCGGGTGGAACAGCGGCAGGCCCGACCCGACCAGGTCGTGGAAGCTGAACAGGTCGAGCTCGGCACCCAGCCGGCGGTGGTCGCGCCTGGCGGCCTCCTCGAGCCGCGTGCGGTAGGCCTGCAGGTCGTCCTTGGACGCCCACGCCGTGCCGTACAGGCGCTGCAGTTGGGCGTTGCGCTGGTCGCCGCGCCAATAGGCGGCGCTCGTGCGGGTGAGTGCCCAGCCGTTGCCGAGGTAGCCGGTGTGGGGCACGTGCGGGCCGCGGCACAGGTCCTTCCAGGCGACCTCGTCGCCGCGGCGGACGTTGTCATAGATCGTCAGCTCGCCGGCCCCGACCTCGACGCTCGCCCCCTCGGTGTCGGACGCCGCCCCCTTGAGCCCGACGAGCTCGAGCTTGAAGGGCTCGGACGCCAGCTCGGCGCGCGCGTCCTCGTCGCTCACGACGCGGCGCACGAAACGCTGGCGCTCCTTGACGATGCGCCCCATGACCTTCTCGATCGCGGAGAGATCCTCGGGGGTCAGGGGCTCGGTCTCGAAGTCGTAGTAGAACCCATCGACGATGGGCGGGCCGATGCCCAGCTTGGCGTCCGCGCGGAGGCTCTGGACCGCCTGGGCCGCGACGTGGGCGGCAGAGTGCCGCAGGATCGCCAGGCCCTCGGGCTCGTCGATGGCCACGGGCTCGACGACATCGCCGTCGGCAACCTCCCGCGCCAGATCGATCACGACACCGTCGATGCGCATGGCCACGACCCGGCGGTCGGTGCCGAAGAGATCCAGACCGGTCGTCGTCGTTTCGATCGGCCTCTCCTCGCGCACGTCGGGTCGCAGGATGGTGATCGAGGCAGACAACGGAGTTCCTTTCGGTGGTCGGTCCCCCAGATGGGACAGCGCCATTGTGCCCCATCGGGCGCGCAGCAGCCGGGCGCGCGCGGGGGGACAGCGCCTCGATACAGTCCCGTATCATTCAAGGAGCCATGACCATCACCGAGCCCGACGACTTCGCCACCCGCCTGCGCGCCGCCATGGCGGCCCGAAATCTGCCCCTCGACCGCCTTCAGGCGCATCTCGGTGCCGCCGGCGTCCCGGTCTCTGCGGCGACGCTCAGCTACTGGCGCTCGGGCCGCTCGCGTCCGTCGCGCCGCCAGTCGCTGGACGCCGTGGCCGAGCTGGAGCGCATCCTCCTTGTGACGCCGGGGCACCTGAGTGCGCCGCTCGCCGAACGTCCGGCGGAGTGGGATCCGCTGGGCGTCCTCCCCCGGCGCGAGATCACCGAGTCGCTGCTGGCCGGCCTCACCACCGACCTCACCCGCCGCTGGCGCCGGCTCACCGTCGAGACGTTCCTCGAGGTGGACGGCGACCGTCGCGAGACGCGCCAGACGACGCGCATCACCATGACGGCCCTGGTCGACGGCGCGCACGGCTGGCCGCTGGTCGTCTACGGCGACGACGCCCACGCCCGGGCCACGTTGCAGGCCGTCTCGGGCTGCGTGCTCGGTGACGTGAGGCCGGTCGTGGACGCCCCCATCCTCGTCGCCGAGATGTTCACCCCCCGGCCCCTGGCGCGCGGTGAGCACGCCATGGTCGAGTACCGCACGGACTTCGTCGACGCCCACGCCGACGCCCACCGCGTGGGGCGCTCGTTGCCGGGCCCGACGCTGATGCTGAGCCTCGGCGTCCGCTTCGCCGGGGAACTGCCCCGGACCTTCACGATGCAGGCGCAATCCCCCACCGGGGGGCCGCTGGTCGTCGGGGCACCGAGCCTCATCGGATCGGTGCTGCGCTCGGTCACGGTGGACGCGGCGGTCGGCACCTACGACCTGGAGTGGGCCTGGACGGCCTGATTCCCCTGCGTCAGCCGACCAGCGGGAACGGGTGCGGCCAGGTGGGGTTGTGCGCGTGCAGGATGACGAGGAACACGATGACGTCGAACAGCAGGTGCAGGACCACGACATAGGTGAGGTTCTTCGTGAGCTGGAAGATGGCCCCCTGGATGAGCGCGAACGGGACGGTGAGGGCGGGCCCCCACGCCTGGTAGCCGAGCTCCCACAGGAACGACACGAAGATCGTGGCCTGCAGCACGTTGGCCTGCCACGTGGCGAAGTGGCGCCGGAGCAGGGCGAAGACGGTGCAGATGAAGAACAGCTCGTCCCACAGGCCCACGGCGTTGACGCCCACGAGCAGACGACCGATCTCGCTGGGGGTGTGGATCGCCGGCCAGTTCTGATAGACCCCCGAGCTGAGGAAATAGAAGGGCAGGATGAAGTAGGCCGCGCCGATGACCGCGACGAGGTAGATCCACTGCGCGCGCGACCAGCGCCACCCGCCCCACGGGTAGCGCACGGCGTCCACCCCGAAGACGCGCCGCGAGAGCCACCACGGCACCGCGACCGCCGAGGCGAGCACCACCCCGAACGTGACGAACATGGGCCAACTGATGTCGGCCTTGAGCGGGATGAGGCTGATGATGCCGAGCCCGGCGGCGATGCAGAGCAGGTCGGGCAGCAGGCCGTCGGACAGGCGTCTGGCATCGGTGACCGCCGCGCCGACCACGCCGACCAGCAGCAGCGGGTAGCCCACCGACTCATTCAGCAAAGCGAAGAGGAAGACGGCCGCCAGAGCCACCGTCGCCGCGGGCACGAGCCCCCAGGGGGTCGTCGCCTGCGTCCGGGTCTGGTTCGCCATGTCCCCACCCTGTCATGAGCGGACGGATCGTGTCCGCGGTGGACGTCTGGTGCGGGCCCGTCCCGCGGTGCGCCTATGATCATCGCTCAATGACCGACATGCAGTTTGACGATTTCGCCGCCCGGCTGCGGGCGGCGATGTCAGCACGCAACCTGCCGCTCGATCGCATCCAGGCGCACCTGGCCGCCGCAGGCATCACCTTGTCCGCCGCAACGCTGAGCTATTGGCGCTCGGGGCGCTCGCGGCCCTGGCGGCGCCAGTCCTTCGAGGCGGTCACGCAGCTCGAGCGCATCCTCGGCGTGCCGGACGGCCACCTCACCGACGTCCTGCCCGAGACCCGCCGCGTCGAGTGGAACCCGCTCAGCGTCCTGCCGCACCGAGAGATCACCGAGGGCGTGCTGGCCGACCTGACCACGGATCTGGCGCGTCGTTGGCGGCGCATCTGCGTCGAGGATCTGCTCACGGTGGACGCCCACCGGCACGAGACGCGGCAGGAGACGCGCATGGTGCTCGAGGCGCTCGTCGACGGGGCGTCCGGCTGGCCCGTCGTGGTCTTCGCCGACGACGATGACTCCAGGGGCGGTGGATTGCGCGCCCTGTCGGGCTGCCTGATCGGGGACGTCCTCGAGGTGCCCGGGACGCCGATCCTGGTCGCCGAGATGTTCACCCCCCGTCCGCTGGCCCGTGGCGAGCGCACCGTCATCCAGTACGAGGTCGACTTCGGCACGACCCGCGCCGAGGCCTACCGGGTGGGCCGCTCCCTGCCCGGCCCCGTGGCGGTGCTGAGCCTCGGCGTCCGTTTCGAGGGCGAGCTGCCGGACGTGCCGCGCTCGAAGGGCGCCGCGCCGGGTGGCGGGGTCCTGCCGATGGGGGCCCCGTCGCTGGTCGGGCAGGAATTGCGCTCGGTGACGATCGACGCCCAGATCGGCGTCTACGTGCTGGAGTGGACGTGGTCGGCGGGCAACGCCCAGGTGTGAACGGGCTCGTTGCCGTGCATGTTCTCGGCGTAGACCTCCGTCATCGCGCGCAGGGCGTCCGGTCGGCTGAGCCCGCGTGACTCGAAGGCCCGGACGCAGCCGACCTGCCAGTCGGCCCCGTTGACGCCGGTGAGACACCGGCCCTCGATCACACCCAGGTAGCGGTCGCGCAGGGCGGCATCCACGCCCCACTCCTCGAGCCCCGCGTGCGCCAGTGGCAGCAGGTGCCGCAGAACCAGCTCGCTCGCGGGCAGGTGGCCAAGACCGGGCCAGAACAGATCGGCATCGATGCCGGCGGTGGCCCCGGCCACGAAGTTCTCACGCGCCGTGGTGAAGGCCATGCGCGACCACACGGGACGCTCCTGCCCGGCCAGTCCCTGCAGGACCCCGTGAAAGAAGGCTGCGTTCGCCAGCGTGTCGATCACCGTCGGGCCGGCGGGCAGGACCCGGTTCTCCAGTCGCAGGTGGGCCTCGCCGTCCGCCGTGTCGTAGATGGGTCGGTTCCAGCGGTAGATCGTGCCGTTGTGCAGGCGCATCTCGCCGAGCTCGGGAACGCCCCCGGCGTCCAGCACCGCGAGGGGATCCTCGTCCGACAGCTCGGGCAGCAGGGCCGGGAAGTAGCGGGAGTTCTCCTCGAAGAGATCGAAGATCGACGTGATCCAGCGCTCGCCGAAGAAGACCCGGGGGCGGACACCCTGGTTGGCGTACTCGGTCGGGCGCGTGTCGGCGGCCTGGGTGAACACCGGGATGCGGCTCTCGGCCCACAGGTGGTGGCCGAACACGAACGGCGAGTTGGCGCCCAGGGCCAGCTGGGGACCGGCCAGCACCTGTGCCGCGTTCCAGTGGGACGCGAAGGCGTCCGGGCGGAGCTGGACGTGGAGTTGCATGGACGTGCAGGCGGACTCGGGGGCCAGCGAATCGGCCCAGGCGCGCAGGTGCTCCCCCGAGGGGCCCGCGATGTCGAGCCCGATGTCCTCGCCGCGGGCGGCCAGCACGGCGTCGTTGAGGGCCTCGTAGCGGGTGTTCTCGCTCATCCAGTCGCCCTGGAAGTGCTCCAGCAGGACCGTGGGCAGGATGCCGGTCATGATGATGTGGGTGTCGAGCTCGTTGCAGCGCCGCTCGGCTTCGTTCAGCGACGCGCGGAGCGTCGCCTCCAGCGCCGCGAGGCTGTCGCCGGCCAACTGCCCCGGCGGCAGGTTGAGCTCGATGTTGAACCTCGCCAGCTCGGTCTGGAAGTCCGGATCGGCGAGGGCAGCCAGCACATCGGCGTTGTTCATGCGGGGCCGGTAGTCCGACGCCACGAGGTTGAGTTCGATCTCCATGCCGGTCAGCGCCGGCCGGTTGTCGAAGGCGTCCGCCATGAGCATGCGCTCCAGGGCGTCCAGGCAGGTCAGCACCTTCTGGCGATACCGGTAGCGCTGCTCGCGCGTGAACGTCGGCGTGCTGATCTCGGCTCCCATGCGCGGAGTATGTCAAACGGGCCAGCGACAAGCCCGGAAACAGCGAATCCTCCCGAGGGCCGGGAGGATTCGTGCGGTGGTGGGCGGTACCAGACTTGAACTGATGACCTCTTCCGTGTCAGGGAAGCGCGCTACCAACTGCGCCAACCGCCCGAGGTGGAGACGGGATTTGAACCCGTGTACACGGATTTGCAGTCCGTTGCCTCGCCTCTCGGCCACTCCACCGGTGAAGAACCGGCCTCGTCGCGGCAGGTACGAGACCCTCTCCGAGCGGACGACGGGATTCGAACCCGCGACCCTCACCTTGGCAAGGTGATGCTCTACCAGCTGAGCCACGTCCGCAATGCCCATCCCCAGCCGTTCCCGGCGTTCTCAGGGCGTGGAACACCTTACTGAACCGCGGGCGGAAGTCCAAACCGGGGGTGTCGGACGGACGCCTGCCCCTGCGATTGTGCGGACGCCGGGGGCTTCGGGTATCGTTTTCACCCGCGGGCGATTGGCGCAGTGGTAGCGCGCTTCGTTCACACCGAAGAGGTCACTGGTTCGAACCCAGTATCGCCCACCCCGCAGAGCCGTCCGGATCCCGATCCTGGCGGCTCTGTCGCTGTCCTGGCGTGTCGCCGTCCTGGAGTGTCGCTGTCCTGGAGTGTCGCTGTCCTGGAGTCCCGTCCTCTCGTCCCGGCCGGCCCCCGAGGCCGGCGGAGGCCGTCCCGGCGGGCGCCGCGGGTCGCCGAAGGCCGTAGTGAGCATCATTCGTCTCACCTGATGAGCGATATGACCACATGTCGGAATGTCGCGCTTGCCAAATTCTCAACTTTTAAGTCAGGATGACTCATGTCAACGGCAACGGGGCCGACGAAACGATGAGGGAAGGCTCCTGCCATGACCGCACCCGCTCTGGTCCTGGTTGCCCCGGGCAGCCGGGAGCCCCGCGTGGCCTCCGTCGCGACGGCTCTGCGCGCGGAACTCAAGCACGCGCGTCCGGAGATCACCTGCGAGGTGGCCTTCTCCGCCGCCGGTTCGTCCCTGCCGGGCACCATCGCGAAGGTCGTCGCCGGGGGTGCCGTCGAGGTGGTCATCGTGCCGCTCGACCTCGCCAACGCCATCGACATCGATCCTGCGCTCCAGCAGGCGGCCGTCGAGGCCCGCGGCGTCCACCCGGGCCTGGCCGTGGCCGTCGCCCGCCCCGTCGGCCCCGAGGCATCCCTGCTGGCCGTGCTCGACGCCCGCCTGCGCAGCGCGCTGGCATCCGCCCGCATCCTCGAGTTGGACGGCCTCGTGCTGAGCGCCGAGAGCAACGGGGACGTCCGCGGGGCTGCCCTGCTGGCCCGCCGCGCCCGCCAGTGGTCGACCCACCACCGCCTGCCCTGCCTGGTTGCGGTCGCGGACGGCACCGGACCGTCGGTGGCTCACGCCATCGCCGGCCTGCGCGCCCAGGGTCGTCGCCACATTGCCGTCGGATCGCTTTTTTGGGCCTCCGACGAGGCCTACCTCGCCCAGACCGAGATCGCGCTGCGGGCCGGGGCCCACGCCGTGTCCGAACCGCTGGGGGCGACCCGCGAGATCACCGAGCTCCTGCTCGCCCGCTACGCCTTCGCCGCCATGGACCTGCTGGACACCGAAGCGCACGTCGCGGACGCCTCCGGCCGCGCCGACTTCGCCCAGATCGCCTGACGCAGCCCGCCTGCTCGGTCCGGACCCGCCTCGGTCCGGACGCGCCGGCGGGGACGTGCGGCGTGGAGTTCCGACGCGCTCCCCGACGAGACCGCCGGGGAGCGCGCGTTCAGAAGAGCTGGACGGTCGTGAGGCAGGTCGGGCTGTCGTCGTCGGTGCGGATGCTTGTGGAACCCGTCTTGCCGTCCGCCGTCACCTCGACGGTGGCGCCGATGTGGCGTGGCAGCCAGAAGGCGACGAAGCCGTTCGAGTACGTCGTCGCCTCCTCGTCCACGAGCACCGTGCCGTCCTCGCCGGTGATCGTCACGCGCACGGGCTGCTCGACGAGCTCGCCCTGGCAGGTGGCCAGCGAGTGGTTGAAGCAGTCGTGGGTGCGGGTCTCATACGGCGCGATCGAGAGGTAGAACCGATCCTCCGGCATGGGGAGGCTCGTGGTATTGGTCTCGCTCGTGGCGAGGATCAGCTGGGTGCCGGTCACCGAGCCGCGGTAGGACTGGGGGCGAGCCTGATCGCTCTGGTCGAGGTGCTCGATGGCCTCCTCCACCGACATGCCCTGGACGCCCAGGGTGGCGAGTACCTCGTCGCGCGCCGCGGGGTCCGCGCCGGCGG
>JAKDIK010000331.1 GCA_030450535.1 Propionibacteriaceae bacterium | reverse complement strand
GATGGTGGGCCTAACTGGACTTGAACCAGTGACCTCCGCCTTATCAGGGCGGCGCTCTAACCAACTGAGCTATAGGCCCGTGCTGTCTACCGGGGACACACCCTACCGCTCTGCTCCGTCGCCGCTCAAATCCGCGGCGACCGGTTGCGGCGCGCGCTGACGATGTAGCCGATCCCGGCCACGACATGCAGCGCGACACCCGCCACCATGAGCGCTCGCGCCCAGCCCAGGGCGCCCTCCCACACGCTCACGCCGAGCACGAGCAGCACGATCGCGGTCATGAGGATCGCCGTCCGCGCCTTGCCGGCCCAACTCACGTGCAGGCTGCCGTCGCGGGCCGCGCGGTGCGCGAACACGATGACGAGGGCGTCCATCATCACGATCACGGCCAGCCACCACCACTCCACGGCGCCCGTCACCGCCAGCGACACCAGGATCGCCGTGATGCCCAGCCGGTCGGCCAGCGGGTCCATGATCTCGCCGAACCGCGTCCGCTGATTCAGAATGCGGGCGAGCAGGCCGTCCACCCAGTCGGTGCTGGCCCAGACGGCGAGCAGGACGACGGGCGTCCACGTGCCCCGGGCGGCCCCCGTCACGATCAGCCAACAGATCGGCGCGATGAGCAGGAAACGAACCACCGTGATGACGTTCGGCACCGTCCACACGCGCGCGAACGCCGGGTCGTGAACGGGAGCGGCGGCCACCGGGTCTCTCACGCGCTCAGTCCTCGGCGAGCGTGAGCTCCAGACCACCGAGAATGTTGGCGGACAGGTTGTACAGGAACGCGAAGATCGTGCCCAGCGCGGTCAGCAGGATAACGTTGACCACCGCGAACAGCGCCGTGATGCCCATGACGCGGTTGGTGTTGACGAACTCCTCCATGCGCACCGGCGTCTGGTTCTGCGGGCTGGAGAGCAACAAGGTGAGGCCGGCGTCCACCGCCTCGAACATGCCGGACGCCCCCAGCAGCGTCCAGATCACGTAGACGGCCACCCACATCATGATGCCGCCGGCGATCGAGAACAGGAACGACGTCTTCATCACCGACCACGGGTCCACCCGCGAGATGCGCAACCGGGCCCGCCGCGTCCGGACCGCCGCACTGCTGCCGCGGGGGCGACTCTCCGCGATGTTGCCCGTCCGACGATCGTTGCGATCCGGCGCCACCGTCAGACCGCCGTCGAAGGACGCCGTCCCCTGAACCGGCCGGGAATCACTCACGGTCGTCCTCCTCGTCCTGGGCATCGATTGCCGCCGAACCCTCGGTGTCGGCTTCCCTTACCGTAGCCGTTCCGGTCGGCAGCGGGTGGCGGCCTTCGGTATCGGACGCCGGCGCGTCGGCTCCGGCGGCGTCGGCGGCGTCGGCCGCCTCGGCCAGGATCTCGTCGGCCCTGGCCTCGGGGTACAGCGCGATGATCGAGACGCTGTCGCCCTGGGCGAGGCCGACGAACTTCACACCCATCGTGTCGCGGCCCTTGGCGGCCACCTCGCCCACCGACGAGCGGATCACCTGCCCGGATTCCTTGATGGCGATCACCTCGTCGTCCTCGCTCACGACCAGGCCGCCGACCAGCGAGCCGCGGTCCTCGTTGAGCTTCATCGCCTTGATGCCGAGGCCACCACGGCCCTGCAGGCGGTACTGGCTCACGGCCGTCCGCTTGGCGAACCCCCCGTCGGTCACGGTGAACACGAACCGGTCATCTTCGGGCATGTCGGCGTCGATCACGGCCATCGAGAGCAGTTCGTCGCCACCCCCGGTCCCGGCGGCCTCCTCCCCCTTCCGGAACCGCATGCCCGTGACGCCCGAGGTCGCCCGGCCCATCGGCCGCAGCTGTTCATCGGTGGCCTGGAAGCGGATCGCCTGCCCCTTGCGCGAGATCAGCAGCACGTCGTCGGTCGGCCCGCAGACGCCCGCCCCGATGAGTTCGTCGTCGGGATCGCGGAAGTTGATGGCGATCAGGCCGGCCTGCCGGGCGCTGTCGTAGGCGGCCAGGTCGGTTTTCTTCACCATCCCCTTCTTCGTCGCGAGCAGCAGGTACGGCTTGGCGTCATAGCCTGAGATGGTCAGGATCGACGCGATGTGCTCGTCCGGCAGGAAGCTCATCAGGCCGGCCACGTGGCCGCCCTTGGCGTCGCGGGACGCCTCCGGCAGCTGCCACACCTTGGTGCGGTACACGCGTCCGAAGTTGGTGAAGAACAACAACCAGTCGTGGCTCGCGGTGGTGAACAGGTGCTCGACCGCGTCGTCGGCCCGCAGGGAGGCCCCCCGGACGCCCTTGCCGCCGCGCTTCTGCAGCCTGTACTGGTCCGACCGCGTCCGCTTGACGTAGCCGCCGTGCGTGATGGTGACGACCATGTCCTCGTTGGGGATCAGGTCCTCGTTCGACAGGTCGCCGTCGGCCGCGATGAGCCGCGTGCGGCGTTCGTCGCCCCACTTCTCGACGATCTCGCCGAGCTCGTTGGCGATGATCTCGCGCTGCCGCTCGGGCTTGTCGAGAATGTCCTTCAGGTCGGCGATCTGGCGCTCCATCTCGGCCAGCTGGTCGATGATCCGCTGTCGCTCCAGGGCAGCCAGCCGCCGCAGCTGCATGTCGAGGATCGCGCGGGCCTGCAACTCGTCGATGTCGAGGAGCTGCTGCAGCCCGAGGTTGGCCGCCTCCGTGTCCGACGAGCGGCGGATCAGCGCGATGACCTCGTCGAGCATGTCGAGGGCCTTGACGAGACCCCGATAGATGTGGGCCTGCTCCTCGGCCTTGCGCAGCCGAAACGCCGTCCGCCGCTGGATGACCTGGATCTGATGCCGGATCCAGTAGCCCAGGAACTGGTCGAGCCGCAGGGTGCGCGGCACGTCGTCGACGAGTGCGAGCATGTTGCAGCCGAACGTGTCCTGCAACGGCGTGTGCTTGTACAGGTTGTTCATCACCACGCGCGGCTGGGCGTCGCGCTTGAGGA
>JAKDIK010000330.1 GCA_030450535.1 Propionibacteriaceae bacterium | reverse complement strand
CGCGGACTGATCCGCCGATGGCGTCCGGGTGGGCTCGGCTGACGGCGTCCGCGTGGGGTCGGGCGACGTGGTGGGAGCGCTGGTGGCTGTCGAGGTCGCCGTCGGCGCCGGGGTGGCGGGCTCGTGGGCGAGGGCGACGGACGTCGTGGCGATGGCAAGCACCGGGCCGAGGGTCACCGATGCCAGCAAAGCCCCCAGACGGGCACGTGCGTCAGCGCTAGCCACTCCTGCCTCGACCCCCGAGCCTAGTCCCACCCCACGTCGCGAACTGCGAACGCGTCACAGCCTACGTGGCCACGGGCTCCCTGTCGTTCACCCTTCCGGGGGACAAGGCCCGATTGCCGGACCGGCTTGTCCGGCGGTGTTCGAAGCTCCGCTGGTCTGCCTGCTCACGCGTCTGCACTGTCACGCATCTGCACCCTCACGCATCTGCATGTCACGCGATGAAGCGGCCCGTCCTCAGGGAGGGGCCGCTTCTCGCGTTCGTAGCGGGGACAGGATTTGAACCTGTGACCTCTAGGTTATGAGCCTAGCGAGCTACCGAGCTGCTCCACCCCGCGGTGCACCGTTCACCTTAGCCACCACTCCGGGAGAAGCCAAATCGACGAGCGGGTTCCCGGCTCACTGTAAGCTGTCCGCGCCTGTCACGCCTCGTCCGTCAGGAGACCACATGGCCTCGTCAGCGTCCCAGGGATCGTTCCGGTTCTCCCGGCGGTCCCTGCCCCTCGTGGCGGGGATCATCGCCGCCGCCGCGACGTCCGCGTGCACCGGAGCGCAGGCGCCCACCGGCACCGCGACGGGCACCGCGTCCCCGGGGGCGGGCGCACCCGTCGGACGCCGCACGCTGGCCATCGGGGCCACCGCCGAGCCGCCGAACCTCGACGCCACGAGCTACGCAGCCGCCGCGGGAGCCCAGGTGCTGCTCTACAACGTGTACGAGACGCTCGTGAAGGTGGATGCCGAGGGCAACCTGCGTCCTCTGCTGGCCCAGGCCTGGGACATGAGTCAGGACCGACTCACCTACACCTTCGAGCTCAACCCCGCGGCGCACTTCTCCGACGGGACGCCGGTGAACGCCGCGGCCGTCGTGGCGAACATCGAGCGGGTGCAGACCGACGAGGCGATCGCGTCCCGGCTGAAAACCGTCATGGAGGTGGTCGAGTCCGCGACGGCCACCGACGACGCCACGCTCGAGGTGCGCCTCAAGCGCCCGTCCATCCTGTGGCTGTACGAGATGTCGTCGACTCCCGGCCTGGTGATCAACCCGGCTGCTTTCGCCACCCTGCAGACCGCCACCGCCGGCTCGGGTCCGTTCACCGTGTCGGCGTGGACGCCCGGCGATTCGATCGTCCTCGCCCGCAACGCTGACTACTGGGGCACGCCGGCGAACTTCGACGAGGTGACGTTCCGCTACATCGCCGACCCCAACGCGCTCAACGCCGCCCTGCTGTCGGGCCAGGTCGACGTCATCTCCAACCTCCAGGCGCCCGACGCCCTGGCCCAGTTCGCGGACCCCACCCGGTTCACCGTCATCGAGGGCACGACGAACGGTGAGGTCGTCCTCGGGCTGAACAACGCCAACCCCGCCCTGGCCGACGTTCGCGTGCGGCGGGCGATCGCGATGGCCATCGACAAGCAGGCGCTGGTCAACACGGTGTGGAGCGGGAAGGGGCGCGTGCTCGGCTCGATGTCGGTGCCGACCGACCCCTATTACGAGGATCTGTCGGGCGTGAACGCCTACGATCCGGACGGCGCCCGCGCCCTGCTGGCCGAGGCCGGGCAGACCGGCCTCACCCTGCGCCTCAAGCCGGCCGCGCTGCCCTACGCCACGCGGTCGGCGCAGTTCGTGGCCAGCCAGCTCCAGGCGGTGGGTATCACCACGACGATCGAGGAGGTCCAGTTCCCGGGCCGCTGGATCGAGACGGTCTACACGAACGCCGACTACGACATGACGATCGTGAGCCACGTCGAGGCGCGGGATCTGATCACCTTCGCCAACCCCAACTACTACTGGCGCTATCACAACCCCGAGTTCGCCGCGATCGTGCAGGCGGCGGATCAGGGCACCACGGAGGAGTTCGTCGCCGGCCTGAAGAGCGCGGCCGAGTTCCTCGCCCAGGACGCCGCAGCGGTGTGGCTGTTCATGCTGCCGAACCTGGTGGTCACCCGCACCGGCATCACCGGGGTGCCCCAGAACGCGACGACGCTGTCGTTCGACGTCACGACCATGGCGAGCGCCTGAGCGGCGCGCGGACCGTGGTGCGGGCCATCGGCGTCCGGCTGGGCATCTTCGCGCTCAGCCTGACGGTCGCGTCCGTCGTCATCTTCGCCATCACCCAGGCGCTTCCCGGCGACATCGCCCGCGTCCTGCTCGGCGACGGCGCCTCACCCGAGCAGCTCGCGGCGCGGCGGGCGCAGCTCGGCACCGACCGGCCACTCGTCGAGCAGTACCTCGGCTGGATTGGCGGTATGGTCACCGGCGACTTCGGCCGCTCGTGGCTGTCGGGGTTGCCGGTTGCGCAGCTCATCGGCCCGCGGGTCGGCGTCACGGCGTGGCTCGCCGGACTCGGGCTGCTGCTCGCGGCGGTCATCGCCGTCCCACTCGGCGCCGTCGCGGCCGTCCGCCGCCGCCGCTGGCCCGGATTCGCCACCTCCGCGCTCGCGCAGATCGGCATGGCGATTCCCGCGTTCTGGGCGGGCATCCTGCTCGTGCTCGTGTTCGCCGTCGGGCTGGCCTGGCTGCCCGCCAACGGCTACGTCCCCCTGACCGGCGACCCGGCCGGCTGGGCGTCCCACCTCGTGCTGCCGGTCGTCTCGCTGGGCTTGGTGCAGGCGGCCGTCCTGATCCGGTACGTCCGCTCGGCGTTCCTCGAGGTGCTCGGCGAGGACTACTTCCGCACCGCCCGCGCCATCGGATGGACGCCGTGGCGCGCCCTGGCCCGCCACGGTCTGCGCAACGCAGCCG
>JAKDIK010000095.1 GCA_030450535.1 Propionibacteriaceae bacterium | reverse complement strand
CGCGCTGCTGTGGTTCGGCTGGTTCGGCTTCAACGCCGGCTCGGCCGTCGCCGCCGACACGACCGCCGCCGTGGCCTGGGTGAACACCCTCGCCGCGACCGCCGCGGCGCTGTGCGCCTGGCTGCTCGTCGAGGTGTTCCGGGACGGCCATCCGACGTCGCTGGGTGCGGCGTCCGGCATCGTCGCGGGCCTGGTCGGCATCACCCCCGCGGCCCACTCGGTGAGCCCGCTCGGCGCGCTCGTCGTCGGCGCCGCCGCCGGCGTCGCCTGTGCCTACGCCGTCGGGTGGAAGAACCGGTTCGGCTACGACGATTCGCTGGACGTCGTGGGGGTCCACCTCGTCGGGGGCCTCGTGGGCACCCTGATCATCGGCCTGCTCGCCGATCCGGCCAGCCCGGCCGGCGTCGCCGGCCTGTTCTACGGCGGCGGCCTCGATCAGCTGTGGCGCCAGGCCGTCGGTGCGTTCTCGGTGCTGGCCTACTCGTTCGTGATGAGCTGGCTGATCGGCATGGCGATCCACAAGAGCGTCGGCTTCCGCGTCAGCAAGGCCGAGGAGCTCTCGGGCATCGATCTGGTCGAGCACTCCGAGGTCGGCTACGACCTCAGCCCGGTGTACTACTCCGCCATGGGCGCCGGCGTCCGGCGCAGCCTGTTGCTGGAGCCCGACGACCTGCCCGAATCCGAGTTGGCCGACATCAAGGGGCGTGCAGAGTGAAGCTCGTCACCGCAGTCATCCAGCCCGACAGTCTCGACACCGTCCAGAAGGCCTTGGTCAAGTACGGGGTCCGCGGCATGACCGTCTCCGAGGTTTCCGGGTACGCGCGCCAGCGCGGACACCGCGAGGTCTACCGCGGCGAGACCCTGACCATCGACTTCATCCTGAAGGTGAAGCTCGAGATCCTCTGCGACGACGACGAGTCCGAGCCGATCGTCGCCATCATCACCGCGACCGCCCGCACCGGCCAGGTCGGTGACGGCAAGGTGTGGGTGACGCCGGTCGACGAGGTCGTCCGCGTCCGGACCGGGGAGGCCGGCGCGCTGGCGATCTGAGGGCGCCTCCACTCCAGCCGTGTTGGCGCGTCGGCCGTGGGCGATCAGGGGCGCTTCGGCACCAGCGCGGCCACGCCGCAGACCACCGCCGCCCCGACCACGTCGCATCCGGCCTCACGCAGTGCCCGGACGGCCTCGTGGACGCTCGCGCCGGTGGTGGTGAGGTCGTCCACCACGAGCATCGGACGCCGGCGCTGCGGCCTCGCGACGAGCGCGCCCTCGAGGTTCCGCCGCCGCTCGGCGATCGTCAACTCCGCCTGGTCGGTGACCCGGCGCCGGTGGCGCAGGCAGGCGTCCACGCCGGCGTCCAGCCCCGTGCCGCGCAGGACGCGGGCGGTCCGCCGGGCCAGCACCCGCGTCGTGTCGAGCCCGCGGGCGCGGACGGCCGCCGCCCGCGACGGCATGGGCACCAGGTCGATCCCCTCAGCCGGCTCCCAGTCGGGCCTGCCCAGGAGCACCCGCGCCGCGGCGCGGGCGAGGGCCTCGCCGAGCGGCGCCTCCAGGCTGCGCGCCCCGCGCTCCTTGAAGGCCACGACGGCCCCCCGCCACGGGTCGGCGTAGGTCGTCGCGGCGACGATCGTCACCTCGGCGTCCGCCACCACCCCCGGCGACACCGCCGCCAGCTCGGCGCTGCACGGCGCACACACCCCGGCTGTGGGCGCACCGCACAGCGGGCAGGCCGCGCCGAGGAACCACGACGCCGCCGCGTCCAGCATCACCCGCGCCGTCACGCCCTCACATTAGGCCCGGGCCTGTCACCGACCCGGCCGGGGTGATCAGCCCGGGGCGATCAGCCCGGGTAGAACACCGAGGTCGCCACCGAGGGCTGCGACGACCAGCGGAAGTCCGCGTTGTAGCGCAGTAGCTCCCCGCGCGTCGAGCGCACCATCGCCGGCACGCCGGGCGCGACGGCCAGCTCCACCAGGGCGTCCTCGCCCGTGGGGCCGATCGGGGCGAGCGTCGAGCCGTCCTGGGCGACCGACATCACCGACGTCGACCGGCCGTCGCCGGCGAGCACCAACAGGGTGTCGGCGCTGCGCCACCCGACGTCGCGCACGCTGCGCTGGGCCAGCTCGGAGTCGCTCACCGTGAGCTCCCGGACCCCCTCGACGGCCAGGGTGCCGGCGCCGCGGATCACCAGCCCGAGCCCGACGGTCGACCCACCGGGCCGCTCGATGACGAGGGCGACCCGGACGCCGTCAGGCGCCAGCCGCAGGGCGCTGACCCGACCCTCGGCAGAGCCCGTGCCGAGCCCCCCCACCGGGACGGCCACGACGGTTCCATCGGGCAGCAGCGCGCCGACCGAGCCGCGGTCGTCCACGAACCACAGTTCCCCCTGCCGCGCATAGTGCGGCCGGCGCAACCCGATGCCGGACGCCACGGGCTCGACGCCCGGCTGCGCCATGGGGGCGACCAGCAGCTGCGAACGGTCGGCGTTGACGCCGGCCGCGGTCAGCGCATCCCCGCGGACGGCCGCGTACGACACGGCCTCCAGGCCGGGGGCCGCCTCGATGCTGTCGATCCCTCCCGGGGCCTCCACCAGGCGCACGAGCCGCCCAGCGACCACGCCGAAGAGCTGCCGGCTCGCCTGGCGATCCTGCGGGTCGGCGTCGGCGAACGCGTCGATGGCCACCAGACGGCCGAGTCCGTCCAGCTGCCAGGGCGGCCCGCCGGCCCACCGAACCTCCACGGCCGCCACGTTGTCGAACGGACGCAGGGTCCAGACCAGTCGGGTGACGAGATCCAGCCGCTCCACGGGCGTGAGGTCGCCGGCCGTGCGTCGCAGCGTCACCTGGGCGACGCCGTCGACGTCGATGCGCACCGATTCGAGCCCCACCGGCGGTAGCGCGGGATCGAGCCCGGGCGCCAGCCACGCGGTCGCGCCGCTCACCACCGAGCGCACTGCCCCCTCCAACGCGTACGAGCCCCTCGGGAAGTACCGCGGGTCGGGCACCAGCCAATGCCGGCCGGGCGCGAAGAAGTAGACGACGACGCGAGTGAAAGCGCTCGTGAACAGGTACTCCGACACGATGAGGCCGTCGGGTGGGTGGTCGATGCGCCACTGCCCCTCGGTGTCGGCGACCAGCCCGAAGTCGTGATCGATCTGCCCGGTCGATTGCCGGTAGGCGCCCACGTTGTCGAGCGTCCCGACCACGGGTGCCGTCAGCACGGCGCCAGCCTCGGACGCCACCACCGGATTGCCCTCGGCGTAGATGCGGACGCCGATGCCCGGGTTCCATTCCGCGTCCGCCTCGGGCGTCAGGTAGGCGCGGGCGAGCCGGTAATCGGGCTGCCACGACGCCATCGCGTGCAGGAAGCCCTCGACGACCTCGCTCGGTGTGGCGTCGCGTCCCGGCGGCGCGGGCGCGATCTCGACGCCGGGGTTGATGCGGTCGGGGTCCGCGGACACCCGGATCACGGGGCCGGACGTCGGCACCGAGGCGCAGCCCGTCAGCAGACCGGCCGCCCCGATGAGGAACGCGCGCCGCCTCATCGCAGGCTCCCCTCGTGCGGCACCACCGGCAGCGGGGACTCCGCGACGAGGCCGCCGGGCGTCCGCGGGAGCGTGAGGCGGAACTGGGCTCCATGGCCCGGACGCCCCCACGCGTTCAGCCACCCGCCATGCAGTTCGGCGTTCTCCAGGGCGATGGACAGCCCCAGTCCCGAGCCGCCGACCGTCCGTTGCCGCGACGGATCCGCGCGCCAGAACCGCGAGAACACCTGGTGGGCCTGGGCGGCGCTGAAGCCCACCCCGAAGTCGCGGACGGCCACGGCGACCGCGGCGTCGTTGGCCCGCACGACGACGAGGACGTCGCGCCCCTCGCCATGCTCGATGGCATTGCTCAGCAGGTTGGACAGGATGCGCCGGATGCGGCGGGGATCGATGAGGCAGTGGGTGTCGCCGGCGGCGTCCAGCACGATCGTGGTGGAGTACGCCTCGGCCAGCGCCTGCTGGGCCGCAACCTCCACGGAGACGAGCTCGGTGAGGTCGACCTCCTCGGCCTGAAGCTCCGCGGCGCCGGCGTCGAAGCGCGAGATCTCCAGCAGGTCGGTGAGCAGCGACTCGAAGCGGTCGATCTCCTGGCGCAGCAGCTCCGCGGTGCGGCGCGGGATCGGCGGCAGCTCCGCGCGCCCCTCGTAGAGGACGTCCACCGCCATCCGGATGGTGGTGAGCGGCGTGCGCAGCTCGTGGGAGACGTCGGAGACGAACTGGCGCTGCACCCGTGAGAGGTCCTCCAATTGCTCCAGGCGCCGGCCGAGCTCCTCGGCCATGTGGTTCATCGACCGGCCGAGCCCCGCCAGGTCGTCCGAGCCCCGCACGACCATGCGCTCGTGCAGGTTGCCGGCGGCGATGCGTTCGGACGCCTCGCGCGCGGCCCGGATCGGGCGCAGCGCCTGCAGGGAGATGAGGTACATGATGCCGGTCATGAGCGGCAGGAACGCCCCCGCGGCGAGCAGGGCCGAGCGCTGCACGACCTGGAGGGTCTGCTGCTCCTGATCCATGAGGAAGAGGAAGTAGACCGGGTACCGTCCGCTGCCCGGCGCCAGCAGCGCACCGCCGACGACCAGCCCGGCCCGGTCGGCGCGCCCGTCGGTGAACTGGATCAGGGTGGGGGTGGTGTGGAGATCCTGTCCTCCGACCTCGACGGCGTCCCGGATCGAGGTCGGGACGCTGGTCACCTCAAGGCCGGCCGAGGCGATGTCGGAAACGGGCCCGGCGATCACCACCTCGTACTGATGGCCCACGTTGCCGCGGCTGGCGGCGTCCCGGGCCAGCAACGTGAGGCGCACGTTCACGGTGGACGTCCGCAGGTCGGCGTCGCGCAGGGACGACTGCATGCCCTCGATCACCGCAGCCGCCTCCGACACCGACTGGTTGGTCTTCGCCTCCAGGATGCCGCGGCTGGAACTGTCGACCAGCAGCCACCCCGTCACGGCGAGGACGAGCAGCGACGCGACCACGCTCATGGTGACCACGCGGACGGACAGTGATCGTGACCACCACCCGCGCGGCGAGCTGAGGCGTCGGGCCGGCTCCGCCGGGGCCGACGGGGTCTTCGGCGCCGTCGGGACTGTCGGGGCCGACATCACGGGGTGGAGGGCGCTCACGCGGTGGGCGAGCCGGCCCGGTAGCCGATGCCGCGCACCGTGACGACGATCTCGGGACGCTCGGGATCGCGTTCGATCTTGCTGCGCAGGCGCTGCACGTGGACGTTCACCAGCCGCGTGTCCCCGGGGTGCCGGTAGCCCCACACCTCCTGGAGCAGCAGCTCGCGCGTGAACGCCTGGCGAGGCTTGCGGGCCAGTGCCAACAGCAGGTCGAACTCCAACGGGGTGAGCGCGATGGGCTCGCTGCCGCGATGGACGGTGTGCGCCTCGACGTCGATCACCACGTCGCTGATGCGCAGCGTGTCCGCCTCCTCCTCGGGCGGCGTGGAGCGACGCAGCCGGGTCTTGACGCGGGCGAGCAGTTCCTGGGTCTTGAACGGCTTGGCCACGTAGTCGTCCGCTCCGGCCTCGAGGCCCTCGACGACGTCGCGGGTGTCGGACTTGGCCGTCAGCATGACGATCGGCACGTCGGATTCGGCACGCAGGTCGCGGCAGACGTCCACGCCGTCACGCCCGGGCAGCATCAGGTCGAGCAGGACGAGATCGGGCTTGGCCCGCCGGAACTCCTCCAGCACCCGGTCACCGCGCGCCACCCAGGTGGTGTCGAAACCGGACGCCTGCAGCACGATCTGCAGCATCTCGGCGAGCGCCACGTCGTCGTCGACGACGAGAATCGTGCTTCCGGCGGCTTTGGCGTCGCCCATGCGGCCCTCCTCAGTTCACGCGCGGGATGGGTCGGCTCCGGGTCAGTTCAGCTCCGGCGTCGACGTCCACGTCGACAGCCAGCCTAGTTCGCCCTCCTGCCGGGCCAGCACACGCCGCCACAGCGTTTCGGGGTCGGGATCGAAGACATCGGAGTACGTGCCCCGCACGATCAGCCACATGTCGCGGGCGATCTCGCCCGCCAGTTGCCCCGGACCCCACCCGGCGTAGCCGGCGAAGATGCGCAGGTCGCGAAAGGCACCGTCGGCCAGCTCCAAGGGGGTCTGGAGGTGGAGCAGGCCCACGGACGCGAACAGCTCGCGCCAGCCGGGCGGCTCCTCGCCGGCATGGACGGGCGACGCCAGGCAGATCGCGCCCTCGGGTGAGACCGGACCGCCGTCGTGGAGGCGTTGCGGAAAGCTCGCAAGGCCCTCCCACCCGGGCAGGGCGGCGCCGAGTTCGAGATCGTTGAGACGGTTCAGGATGACGCCGAGAGCGCCATGCTCGTCCACGTCGAGCAGCAGAATCACCGAGCCGTCGAACACCCCGTCGCTCAGCACAACGCCGGCGACCAGCAGGGTGCCCGGTTCGATCGGCGGGCCGGTGTCGGCGTCCACGCCCTCATCCTGCCAGAGGTGGCCGCGACTGATCGCACGAGCCAGCCTGCGTGCTCGGTGTCGATGGCGGAGTAGCACATGTCACGGGCCTTGCCGCACGACCGCCGCAAGCAGTCATACTAGGAGTATGACTGTCACCACCATCAAGGTGCCCGTAGGCCTCCGAGACGCCCTCAAGGCTCAGGCGCAGGCCCGGGGTCGCACGCTCGGGGAGCATCTCGAGGCCTTGGCCGAAGCCGAGGAGCGAAACGTTCGCTGGGAGGAGTTGCGTCGCGCGGTGGCGGCGCATCCGGCGGATGCCGCCTATGCCGAGGAGTTGCGCGCGTGGCAGAGCGACGCATGGAACTGAGCGCCGGTCAAGTCTGGTGGGCAAGGCCCGACCCCGCCGTCGGGCGGGAGCAATCGGGACGCCGGCCGCTTCTCATCGTCGCCCACGACCGGTACCACACGCTGATGACCACCCTGACGCTCGCGGTCCCCCTCACCACGACCGACCGAGGCTGGCCCAACCACGTACCCGTGTGTGAGCTCGGAGGAGAGCAGGCGTCCTACGCCATGACCGAACAGGTGCGCGTCGTCTCGCGCGATCGTCTGACCGACTTGATCGGCACTGCCTCCCCCGAAACCCTCACCTCGATCCGCTCGTGGGTCGAGGAGTATCTGTCCGAGTGATCGGTCGCGCGACGGACTCCGTGACCTGGAGAACGACGAGGTCGTCACCGTCGACACCGAAGCCGCCTCCCACTCCGACATCGTGGTTGGTCTGCCGACCACGATGTCGCAGTCTGCGATGAGCAAGTCGGCCATCCGGCGTCGCGGCTGACGGCCCGAGGCCAGAACCGCTGCGTGGACTCTCCCGTGTCACTCGCTCAGCCATGCGTCCAACCCCTGCTCGACGGAGTGCCGCCGTGGGTCTCCAGACGGTCACGGCAACGAGGGAATCGTCAAGCCCGAGGCCCTCAAGCACGGTAGGTCCGGCTATTGGTCACGTCGTATCACCGATGAGCACCGCCTCGTGTACAAGGTCGTCCGCCAAGGGATCCGCATCGCCAGTTGTCGATATCACTATGGACGAGAGGTCTGCGGCCTTGCTCACGAGTGCCACGCGGCCTTGTGGACGGCCGGCGCCGAAGCCGCGGCTTCGGGCGCTTGGGCCGCCCAGACAACGACACCTGGACATCGACAATGCCCCTGCCAGCAAACCGGCAGGGGCATTGCCCACAGGGGTGGAGGTGGCGGGAATTGAACCCGCGTCCTCGAAAGGCGAACCAGACATTCTCCGGGCGCAGCCGATGGTGTCGTTCTCCTCGGCCCCCGCGCTCGTCATCGGCACGTCGCGGACAGGCCCAGCCCTGGTGAAGTCCCAACCAGCCGCCACGGCGTCAGCTGGTCAGCAAGCCTCCTAAATGAGGCCAGACACCGGACGGAAGGCTACATCCGGGCTGACCCTTCGATCACTGATCAGGCAGCGAGAGCGAAGTCTGCACGAGAGTTGTCGGCAGTTATTGGTTTCCAGCGTTCGTTAACGAGATGTCGCTGGCTCCTCGGCCCGCTTCTCCTGGAACTACCGTCCCGAGTCGAAACCAGTCACCCCCTGTTGAGTTGTCACACCGCGCCCCGCGGGGCTGGTGCTCGCCGACGCTCACGCGACGGACGTCTGGTTCAGTCTAGCGTGTTGCAGCACCCGGGGCCCCCGCGTCGAGCATCGGGAGCCCGTGCTGCCTCCTCAACGCCCGCGGGTGTCCAAGGCTTCCCACCGCACCACGCGGGTGACGGGGTTGCGCCACGCCTGCCCGGCCAGGGCGCGTGCCCCGCCCACGATGGTGAGGGAGAGCCAGGCGAGCCAGCCGGCCAGCATGACGGGCGCCACGACGGCCTCCGGAAGGAGGGTTCCGGCCACGATCGCGGTGACGAGGAAGAGGATGCCGCTGATGAGCTGGAAGTTGAACGCCTTCGCCGACTCCTTGCGCGAGACCGACCCGGGGGTCGCCAGCGCATGGACGAGCAGTGGACCGAAGATCCACGTGAACAGGGCCGAGAGATGCGCGAACCCGGCGCTCGCGTTGCCCGTGCGGCGCGCGAGGTCGCGGTGACGCACCTCGGGCGGCAGCCCGGCCAAGCTCGCCGCAAGATCATGCCGGCTCTGGGCGCTCATCGCCGCAGAGAGCCGCTGATCAAGCTCGACCTCATCGAGGCGTCCCTCGCAATAGGCGTCGGAAAGGATCTGGGTGGCGCGCTGCCGGTCGGCGTCACAGACGCGCAGCGCGGGATGGTGGGAATCGACGAGCGGCATGGTTCCCAGTGTGCATCGGCCGACCGATCGCCCCCA
>JAKDIK010000094.1 GCA_030450535.1 Propionibacteriaceae bacterium | reverse complement strand
GCGATGATCCCGATCGGACGCGGCCAGCGTCAGTTGATCATCGGAGACCGCAAGACGGGAAAGACGGCCATCGCCGTCGACACGATCATCAACCAGCGTGCGGCGTGGGAGACGGGTGACCCGACCAAGCAGGTCCGCTGCATCTACGTCGCCGTCGGCCAGAAGGGCTCGACGATCGCGGCGCTGCGCAAGACGCTCGAGGATGCCGGCGCCATGGAGTACACGACCATCGTGCACGCCCCGGCGTCCGATCCCGCCGGCTTCAAGTACATCGCGCCCTACGCCGGGTCCGCGATCGGTCAGCACTGGATGTACGCCGGCAAGCACGTGCTCATCGTGTTCGATGACCTCACCAAGCAGGCCGAGGCCTACCGCTCGATGTCGCTGCTGCTGCGGCGCCCGCCGGGCCGCGAGGCATACCCCGGCGACGTGTTCTACCTCCACTCCCGCCTGCTGGAGCGCTGCGCGAAGCTCTCCGACTCCCTCGGCGGCGGTTCGATGACCGGTCTGCCGATCATCGAGACCAAGGCCAACGACGTGTCGGCGTACATCCCGACCAACGTGATCTCCATCACCGACGGCCAGATCTTCCTGCAGTCCGACCTGTTCAACGCCAACCAGCGCCCCGCCATCGACGTCGGCATCTCGGTGTCCCGCGTCGGCGGCGCCGCGCAGGTCAAGGCGATGAAGTCGGTCGCCGGCACGCTCAAGATCGGCCTGGCCCAGTTCCGGGACATGCAGGCGTTCGCGATGTTCGCCTCCGACCTGGACGCGGCGTCCCGCCGCCAGCTCGATCGCGGCGCGCGCCTGACCGAGCTGCTCCGCCAGCCGCAGTACGACCCGTACCCCGTCGCCGAGCAGGTCGTGAGCGTGTGGGCCGGCACGAACGGTCACTTCGACGACATCGACGTACCCGACGTGTTGCGTTTCGAGCGCGAGTTGCTGGAGCACCTGCGCCGCAACACCCCGATCATCGCGACGCTTGCCGAGACGAACGTGTGGGACGAGGACACCCAGGCGGCGGTCGTCAAGGAGATCGGCATCGTCAAGGAGCAGTTCAAGAGCCGCGATGGGTCGGTCGTCGAGGACGAGCAGCACGCGCGTCGCCTGGAGGACTCCTCGATGGAGTCGGAGCAGATCGTCGTCGGCAGGGGCTGAATCGATGGCTTCGAGTCTCAGGGAACTGCGCCAGCGGCGCCAGAGCGTCACCTCGACGCGCAAGATCACCCAGGCGATGGAGCTCATCGCCGCGTCCAAGGTGATCCGCGCGCAGCAGGCCGCCCGGGCTGCGCTGCCGTACACCCGGGAGCTGAACCGGGCGGTGGCGGCCGCCGCGCTGGAGACCCACGGCCAGATCGAGCACCCGCTGACGAGCCCCGTGGCGCAGGTCCGCCGGGTGGCGCTGCTCCAGATCACGTCCGACCGCGGCATGAACGGCGCCTACAGCGCGAACGTCATCCGGACGGCCGCCCGCATGCGCAAGCGCATGGAGGCGGAGGGCATCGAGGTGTACCGGTACTCGGTGGGGCGCAAGATCATCCAGTACAACAAGTTCCGGGACCTGCCGATGCAGGCCACGTGGGAGGGCTTCAGCGACGCGCCGACGTACGGGCACGCCCACGAGATCGCCGACCGCCTGATGGCGGACTTCCTCAAGCCCTACGAGGAGGGGGGCGTCGACGAGATTCACGCTGTCTACACGCGGATGGAGTCGATGCTCACCCAGACCCCGCGCGTCAGGAAGGTCCTGCCGGTCGAGATCGTGAAGGCGGACGGCGTCGACGTCCCGGTCGACAACGACGCCTACATCGACCAGTACGCCTTCGAGCCGGACGCCGAGACCGTCCTCGACTCGCTGATGCCGCTGTACATCCGCAGCCGCATCTGGTTCTACCTGCTCCAGTCGTCGGCCTCCCAGCTGGCGAGCCAGCAGCGGGCCATGAAGTCGGCGACCGACAACGCGAACCAACTCATCGAGACCTTGACGCGCCAGGCCAACCAGGCGCGCCAGGCCGAGATCACCCAGGAAATCACCGAGATCGTCGGCGGCGCCAGTGCGCTGGCCGAGCAGAGCTAGGACGAGGAAGAGACATGACTGTGACTGCTGAGAACCCCGCCCGGACCGAGGGCGTGGCCGGCGTCGGCCGCGTTGCCCGCGTCATCGGCCCCGTGGTGGACGTCGAGTTCCCCGCCGATCAGATGCCCGACATCCTCAACGCCCTCAAGATCCGCATCACCGACGCCGGTGAGCTCGACCGCGAGGTGACCGCCGAGGTCGCGCTGCACGTGGGCGACAACATCGTCCGCGCCATCTCGCTGAAGCCGACCGACGGCATGCGCCGCGGCACCGAGGTGACTGACACGGGCGCGCCGATCTCGGTGCCCGTGGGCGATGTGACCAAGGGTCGCGTGTGGAACGTGACCGGCGATTGCCTGAACGAGGATCTCGCCGCCGACGGCGTCGAGATCACCGAGCGCTGGCCCATCCACCGCCAGCCGCCGAAGTTCGACGAGCTCGAGTCCAAGACCGAGATGCTCGAGACCGGCATCAAGGTGCTCGACCTGCTGACCCCGTACGTCCAGGGCGGCAAGATCGGTCTGTTCGGTGGCGCGGGCGTCGGCAAGACGGTCCTCATCCAGGAGATGATCTACCGCATCGCCCACAACTTCGGCGGCACCTCGGTGTTCGCGGGCGTGGGGGAGCGCACCCGTGAGGGCAACGACCTCATCCACGAGATGATCGAGGCCGGCGTCATGAAGGACACCGCGCTCGTGTTCGGCCAGATGGACGAGCCGCCGGGCACCCGCCTGCGCGTCGCCCTGAGCGCGCTCACGATGGCCGAGTACTTCCGCGACGTCGAGAACCAGGACGTGCTGCTGTTCATCGACAACATCTTCCGGTTCACCCAGGCCGGCTCCGAGGTGTCGACCCTGCTGGGCCGCATGCCGTCCGCCGTGGGCTACCAGCCCAACCTCGCCGACGAGATGGGCCAGCTGCAGGAGCGCATCACCTCGACCCGCGGCCACTCGATCACCTCGATGCAGGCCATCTACGTGCCCGCGGACGACTACACCGATCCGGCGCCGGCCACGACCTTCGCCCATCTGGACGCGACCACCGAGCTGAGCCGTGACATCGCCAGCCGCGGCCTCTACCCGGCCGTGGATCCGCTGACGTCGACCAGCCGCATCCTCGACCCGCAGTTCGTGGGCCAACAGCACTACGACACGGCGACGCGGGTGAAGCAGATCCTTCAGCGCAACAAGGAACTGCAGGACATCATCGCCATCCTCGGTGTGGACGAGCTCTCCGAGGAGGACAAGATCATCGTCTCCCGGGCCCGCCGCATCCAGCAGTTCCTCAGCCAGAACACCTACATGGCGACGAAGTTCACCCAGATCGAGGGCTCGACGGTGCCGCTGGCCGACACCATCGAGGCGTTCACGATGATCTGCGACGGAGACGTCGATCACATCGCCGAGCAGGCCTTCTTCAACGTCGGCGGCATGGACATGGTCATGGAGAACTGGGACCGCATCCAGAAGGAGGGCTGACATGGCGCTCCCCGACACCCCGCTGCGCGTCGAGGTGGTGAGCGCGGACGGCCTCATCTGGGAGGGGGACGCCGAGTCGGTCATCGCACGGACGACCGAGGGCGACATCGGCATCATGGCCAACCATGAGCCGATGCTGGCCGTGCTCGTCCCCTCCGCGGCCGAGGTGCTGTCGACCGCGGGAAACCGCGAGATCGTGGCGGTCGACGGCGGATTCCTGTCCGTGGCGCAGAATCGCGTCGCGATCCTCAGCGGATACGCCAAGATGGCCCAGGAGATCACGCTGGTGGACGCCGAGCGTGAGCTGGCCGAGGCCACGGCCCAGCTCGAGGCGGGGCACAACGACAGCGGCGTCCGTCACCACTTCGACCGCGCCACTGCTCAGGTCCGGGCGGCGCATCGGGCGTCCGCACGGCACTAGACACCCTGGGGGCGAACATGGCGGACTGGGTCACGCTGACCGAGGCTGCGCTCGTGTTCGTCGTCCTGCTGTTGCTCTTTCCGATCGCGTGGCTCTTCGCGCGCCGGCGCTGGCTGTCGAGCCGGGGTCGCGTCTTCGACTGTGCCCTGCACCAGGGCTCCCGCGGGCATGGGTCGGGCTGGATGCTGGGCACCGCACGCTACCTCGGCGACCGGCTCGAGTGGTACCGCACCTACAGCCTGTCGATCCGCCCGGGGGTGGTCCTCCACCGCGCCGATGTCGAGTTGGGCGATTCCCGGGCCGTCACGCCGCGCGAGGCGCTGGACCTGTTCGCCGATTCTCTCGTGGTCGAGTTGGCCGGGTCCCACGTCGGCATCCAATTGGCGATGGACCGCGCCCACCTCACGGCGTTTCGTAGCTGGGCCGAGGCTGGCGCCCCCGGGGGGCGGTTCCCGGGCTGACCGGTGGGGGGCGGTGGCCGCCCTCAGTCCTCCTGCGCGCGCTCGATCCGGGCGCGCTGCCGTTCGGCGCGCCGACCGACGGCGGCGCGGTCCTTGCCGGGCACCCAGAGCACATCGCCGGCGTCCCCGTTGACCGCGCGGGCGAGAATGAACAGCAGATCGCTCAGCCGGTTGAGGTAGGTCAGGGCCAGCGGGTTCACGCCCCCGGACGCCGGCGCCAGGCCGTGCGCCTCGGCCGCCGCCCACCCGGCCCGTTCCGCGCGGCGGACCACCGTCCGGGCCAGATGGAGTTGCGCGCCCGCGGGTGTTCCGCCGGGCAGGATGAACGACACCAGGTTCGGCAGCGGGTCGCCGAACGCGTCGCACCAGCCCTCCAGCCGGTCGATGCTCGGTTGCTCGATGCGCAACGGCGGCCATTCCGGCTCGGGCACCACCGGCGTGGAGAGGTCGGCGCCGACGTCGAAGAGCTCGTTCTGGATCTCGGCCAGGGCCGCGGACACGGCGTCCGGCACGGTGGTCGTGGTCAGCGCGACGCCCAGGATGCAGTTGGCCTCGTCGACGGCCCCGTACGCCTCGACGCGCAGATCGGTCTTCGCGACCTGGGACATGTCCGAGAGCCGGGTCGTCCCGGCATCGCCGGTGCGGGTGTAGATGCGCGTCAGGTTCACCATGGGCCCAGCCTATGGGAGAGTGGAGCGGTGATCCCTCGCTCCCGCATCCCCCTGCTCGCCCTCGCCGCCGCGGCCACGCTCGTCGGCTGCGCCGCCACCCCCACCGGCGCGCCCACCGGCGCCGCGACCACCGCCGCGGCGCCGCCGGCCCCGTCGAGCCCGAGCGGTCCCTCGGACGCCCCGGGCACCGTCACCTGCACGTATTCGGTGTCCGGGACGCCGGCCAAGGCGGTCGAGCCGCCGGACGGCCAGGCGGTGTCCGCCTCCGGGACGGCCACGGCCACCCTGACGCTCGCCGGGGAACCGATCACGATCACGCTCGATCGCACCGCCGCGCCGTGTACCGTCGCCTCCTTTGAGAGCCTCGCCGCGCAGGGCTACTACGACGACACCTCCTGCCACCGCCTCGTGACCGAGGGCATCTTCGTCCTGCAGTGCGGCGACCCCTCCGGCACCGGCCGCGGGGGCCCCGGCTACACCTTCGCCGACGAGCTGGACAGTATTCCCGTGAACGCGCAGGGCTACGGCGAGTACGCGGCCGGCTCGTTGGCCATGGCGAACGCGGGCCCGGACACCAACGGCTCGCAGTTCTTCATCGTGTACGCCGATACGGTGCTCGCGCCCTCCTACACCCTGTTCGGGCACGTGGACGAGGCATCGCTCCAGGTGATCCGCACCATCGCCGAGCAGGGTCACGACGCCGCGCGCTCGGCAGGGGACGGCGCCCCCAACGCACCCACCGACATCACCGCGGTGTCGGTCGGCTGATCAGCCGACCGGCGCCTCGGCGTCCACCGCAGCCAGGAACATGGCCAGCGTGCGGGTGAGGGCCTCGGGTTGATCGGCGTGCACCCAGTGGCCGGCGTTCTTGATGGTGACCAGCCGCACGCGAGGAAACAGCCCGCGCATGTGGGCGCCGTGCTCGTCGCGGACGTAGTCGGAGTCGCCGCCGCGCACCCACAGGGTGGGGCCCTCCCACGGGCCGGTGAGGCCCTCTGGCCAGGCGCTGATCTGACCGATGTCGTAGCGGATGAGGTCGAGGTGGGGCAGCCAGCGCCAGCGGCCGCTCTCGCGGTGCAGGTTCTGCAGCAGAAACGCCCGCGTGGCGGGCGAGGCGACCGTGGCGGCGAGCTGGGTGTCCGCGTCCACGCGGCGCGTGAGCTGATCGAGATCGACGGCCTTGAGGGCGTCCACATAGGCACCGAACCCGTAGCCCGTGAGGGAGTGGTCGGGGGCGATGTCGATGACGACGAGGCCGCGGAGCATGTCGGGGTGTCGCAGGGCGAAGGTCATCGCCACCTTGCCGCCCATCGAGTGGCCCACGATGACGAGCGAGCCGTCCGCCAAGCCCCGACGGCGCAGGTCGGCGGCGAGGGCGTCCGCCTGCGTGGGGTAGGTGAGGTCGTCGGTCCACGGGCTGCGGCCGTGGTTGGGCAGGTCGTAGAGCAGGCTCGGCCAGCGGTCCGCCAGGGTTTTGGCGACCGCTGCCCAGTTCTTGCCGCGACCCAACAGGCCGTGCAGAAAGGCGACGCGCGGCGTCCCGCTCCCGACGTGGGTGACGTGCAGCTTCATCAGCGCCTCCGGTTCCAGCACGTGCCGTGCCAGTGGCGGCGCGACTCGACCGCGCTCGACTGCCCGAGCGGCGCCTCGGCCGGCCACACGACGACGTGCGCCAGCCCGGGCGTCACCGGACGGCCGCAGCCGGGGCACGTGTAGGTCTTGACCGAGCGGTCGGACGCCATGGCCTGGACGAGCCAGCGGCCGTCCGCCTTGGTCTCGGTGCGGGCGAAGCCGGAGGAGAGCAGCGGTCGCGCGGGGCGGAGGTGCTTGCTCGGACGACGGGCCATGGGGGTCAGCATAGGCCGGTACGCTGGCCCGGTGCGTCTGCTGATAGCCCGGTGCCAGGTCGACTACGCGGGACGGCTGTCTGCTCACCTGCCGATGGCCAACCGGCTGATCCTCCTCAAGGCGGACGGGTCGATCTCGATCCACGCGGACGACCGCGCCTACAAGCCGCTGAACTGGATGAACCCGCCGTGCCGGCTCACGCGGCGGCCGGCCGATCCGGACGCCGAGGCCGAGGCCGGGCTCGTGGCGGTCTGGGAGGTCGCCAACACCGCCGACGACAGGTTGGTGATCTCGATCGCGGAGATCCTGCACGACAGTTGCCACGAGTTGGGCGTCGATCCCGGCTTGGTCAAGGACGGTGTGGAGGCGCACCTGCAGGCGCTCCTGGCGGAGAATCCCGAGACATTCGGTCCCGGCTGGACGCTGGTCCGCCGCGAGTATCCGACGGCGGTCGGCCCGGTCGACCTGTTGTTCCGGGACGCCGAGGGCGCCCACGTTGCCGTGGAGGTGAAACGACGCGGCGAGATCGACGGCGTCGAGCAGTTGGCGCGCTACCTGGAGCTGATGAACGGCGATCCGCTGCTGCGGCCGGTGCAGGGAGTCCTCGCCGCTCAGCAGATCAAGCCGCAGGCCAAGGTGGTCGCGGCGGCGCGGAACATCGCGTGCGTGACGGTCGACTACGACGCGCTGCGCGGCATCGACCACGCCGAGGACCGGCTGTTCTAGCCGGCCGCTGCCATGGCTCAGCGACGGTCGAGTTCGGGAATCAGCACCTCGCGGTAGAGCAGCAGCAGCGAGGCCGCCGTCGGGATGGCGATGAGCGCCCCGGCGATGCCGAACAGGATGCCGCCGCTCAACGCGGCCAACACGACGAGGGCGCCGGGCACCTTGACCGAGTGGGCGAAGATGCGGGGCTGGAGCAGGTAGGCGTCCACCTGCAGGTAGATGAGGAAGAACACCAGCGCGGCGATCCCGGTGGTCGGCGAGACCGAGTAGGCGACGATGGACACGATGACCATCGAGGTGGTGGGACCGACGATCGGGATGAACGCGCACGTCATCACGACGACCGACAGCGCGAACGAGAGCGCCCCGAGTCCGGCGATGTTGAGGAAGATGAAGGCGGACGCCGTCGCGCAGCCCACGACGATGAACAGCCCGCGGATGTAGCCGCCGATCCGGGAGAACACCTGGTTGGCCAGGTGGCGCACCCGTGGGCGCCGCGACGCGGGCGCCAGCTCGTAGATCGCCGTCTTGATGGCCGGCAGCGAGGCCAGGAAGTACAAGGTGAGCACCAGGGTGATCACGAGGCTCAGCACGACGTTGGCGATCGCGATGCCCGCACCCAGAAGGCCGCCGAACACGCCCTCGATCCATGCCCCGGACATCACGGTCTGGCTGACGCGGTCGATGACGCCGAAGCGCGCGTCGAACTCGGCGAAGGCATCGTTGTGGCGCAGCTCGGCGAGGTAGCCCGGCGTGTTCTGCACCAGCGCGTTGATCTGCTGGGTGACCACGGGCAGCACGGCGAACGCCCCGAGGACGATGAAGCCGACGAGCAGCAGCGCGACAAGGGTCACGGCGACGGGACGGGGGAGTCCGTGGCGGTGGAGCCACTCGACCGCCGGGTTGAGCCCCAGGGCGAGGTAGAGGGACAGGATGACCAGGATCAGCACCCACTGCAGCGCGGTGATCATCGTCACCAGCGCGAACGCGACCAGCCCGCCCAGCGTCGCGAAGAACCCGATCGAGAACGGCGACTTGGTGAGCAGGTTGGGCTTTTCGACCTGCCCGTCCTCCGTGGCCGGGTCATAGGTGTCGGCGTCGGCGGGTGCGAGCGCGGTGGGCGCAAGGTCGGCATCAAGCCG
>JAKDIK010000329.1 GCA_030450535.1 Propionibacteriaceae bacterium | reverse complement strand
GACCGTCGTCCTGATCGTCGAGGACGAGGACAGCTACCGCGAGGCTCTCGAGTTCATGCTGACCCGTGAGGGCTTCGACGTCATCACGGCGGCGGACGGGGAGGAGGGGCTCGTGCAGTTCGACCGGCACGGCGCCGACATCGTGCTGCTCGACGTCATGATGCCCGGCCTGTCGGGCACCGAGGTGTGCCGCCGCCTCCGCCAGAAGAGTTCGGTGCCCATCATCATGGTGACGGCCCGCGACGCCGAGATCGACAAGGTCGTCGGCCTCGAGCTCGGCGCCGACGATTATGTGACCAAGCCCTTCAGCCACCGCGAGCTCGTCGCCCGCGTCCGGGCGGTGCTGCGCCGCGGCCAGGAAAGCGAGTTGCTGCCGGACGTCCTGGAGGCGTCCAGCGTCCGCATGGACGTCGAACGCCACGAGGTGTTCGTGAACGGCGTGCCGGTGCGGCTGGCGCTGAAGGAGTTCGAGCTTCTCGAGATGCTGCTGCGCAACAGCGGCCGCGTGATGACCCGCGGCCAGCTCATCGATCGCATCTGGGGCGCCGACTACGTCGGTGACACCAAGACCCTCGACGTGCACGTCAAGCGCCTACGCGGCAAGATCGAGGCCGACCCGGCCAACCCCGAAATCCTGCTGACCGTGCGGGGGTTGGGCTACAAGTTCAACGGCTGAGCGTCCGGACCCGTCGAGGCGCCCGGCGTCACGGCGTGGTCGCAGGCGTGGGCGACCCCGTCGCCCCGGTGGCGGGGGACGCGGTGGGCTGCGGCGTCGGCGACAAGGTGGCGTACTTCTCCTGGTCGAAGCCCATCACGGGGGCGAGTCCGTCGGCCTGGGCGCCCGAGGCGAACGTGAGGACGAAGCGGACGCTGAGACCGGGCGTCAAGTCCTCACCGGAGACCTGCACCTGCTGCTGGTCACTCGACAGCACGACGAGGTCGTTGGCGGGGAGTTCCACGGCGTCGGGGCCGCTCACCGTCAGCGGCGTGCCCTCGGCGTTGCCCGCCCCCAACGGCGTGATGCTCATTCCGGTCAACCGGTCGTCGGTGGGGCTCAGGATGCTCGCGGAGACCACGCCCTCACCCTCATCGGTGGCGATCACCAGGAAGTTGCGTACCTTCACGGCGCCGGCGTCCACGTTCACGCCCTGGGCGGGCGTGTACTCCTGAAGTGTCTGGACGTCGAAGCCGCAGCCCGACAGCAGCAGGGCAGTGCCGAGCCCCGCAACGACGACGCGGCTGGTGCGGCGGATGGTGCGACGGGGCATCGGGGCTCCTCGGGAACAGTGTTTCGGGTCGGGACGGTGTTTCGGGCGTCGGCGACAGGATAACGAAAACCTCCCCCGGCGTCGCCCCCCACGCCACAACTGGCCGCCAACGGCATACGGGGCGTCGGTTTGTCAACCCCCTCAAGTGCCTCTGGCTATAGGTTTCGATCGGGCCACGGTGAGATGCCCGTGCTAGAATGTTCGCTGGGAAGGGGTCAGCGAATATGACTTTTACTGTCGGCGAAACGGTTGTGTACCCCAATCACGGTGCGGCCGTCATCGAAGACATCGAGACCAGGACCATCAAGGGCGAGGATCGACTCTATCTGGTGCTGCGGATCGTGGGCCAGAACGACCTCGTCGTCCGGGTACCGGCGTGCAATCTCGATCTGGTGGGGGTGCGTGACGTCGTCGATGCCGACGGCCTGGAGCGCGTCTTCAACGTGCTGCGCGCGCCGCACGCGGAGGAGCCCACCAACTGGTCGCGCCGTTACAAGGCGAACCTCGAGAAGCTCCACTCCGGCAGCGTGATGAAGGTCGCCGAGGTGGTGCGCGACCTGTGGCGCCGCGAGCGCGAACGGGGCCTGTCGGCGGGCGAGAAGCGAATGCTGGCGAAGGCCCGGCAGATCCTGGTCTCGGAGCTGGCGCTGGCCGAAAAGGTCGCCGAGGAGCGCGCCGAGGTGCTCCTCGACGAGGTGCTCGCCTCCTGAGCATGAGCGAGGAATCTCGCACGGACGCGCCGGTCGTCGCCATCGTGGTGGCGGCCGGCCCCGGTTCCCGGCTCGGTGGTGACATCCCCAAGGCGCTGCGTGCGGTCGCCGGCGTCCCGCTCGTCACCCGCTCGGTCCGCCAGTTGGCCGCCGGCGGCGTCGACTTCTGCCTCGTGGTCGTGGCCGAGGGCACCGAGGCCGCCTTCGAGGCGGCGTTGACCGACGCCCCCATTCCCTGCGCGATAGTGGTGGGTGGCGTCGAGCGGCAGCATTCCGTGGCCAACGGCGTCGCGCTTGTCGCGCGGCACGCGACGCTCGCGGACGCCGACGTGGTGCTCGTGCACGACGCGGCGCGCGCCTTCGTGCCGCCCGAGGTCGTCCGTCGGGTCATCGTGGCCGTGCGCGCGGGGGCGGACGCGGTCGTCCCCGTGGTCGGCGTCGTGGACACCATCCGTGAGGTGACCGACGACGGACCCCCCGCTCTGGTCGACCGGGCCGCGTTGCGCGCGGTGCAGACACCCCAGGGGTTCCCGCACGAGGTGTTGCGGCAGGCCCACGATGCGCTGGCGGAATCCGGGACGATCGTCACCGACGACGCCGCCGCCGCGGAGTACCTGGGCCACGAGGTGACCCTGGTCGAGGGTGCCCGCGAGGCATTCAAGGTGACCGACCCGTTCGACCTGGTCGTGGCGGAGTCGCTCGTCGCCCAGGGCCTGCTCCCGTGATCCGGGTCGGGCTCGGCACCGACGTCCACACCCTGGCCGCCGGAGTGCCTCTGTGGTGCGCCGGACTGCACTTTCCCGATGAGCCCGCCGGGCTGGCCGGCCACTCCGACGGCGATGTCGCCGCCCACGCCGTCTGTGACGCCCTGCTCTCCGCGGCCGGGCTGGGGGATCTGGGTTCGAACTACGGCACCGCCGACCCCGCGTGGGCGGGGGCGTCCGGGGTGGCGTTCCTCCCCGCGACCGCCCCCCCCGGACCCGCGGCGGGGGGGGCGAGCGGGACCGGGG
>JAKDIK010000328.1 GCA_030450535.1 Propionibacteriaceae bacterium | reverse complement strand
CATGGCGAGAGTCGCCGCCGCGCTGTCATCATGGGCTCGTGGCTGATGCGGAGCACGAACCACGCCCCGGGCCGGCGTCACGTCCAGAAGTCGAGGCGCTGCTGGCGTCCCTGCGGGATGGGGGCGCCCACACGTTGGACGACTTGGCGGCGGCGTCCCATCTCAGCCGATTCCACCTCTCGCGGCTGCTGAAGCGCCATCTCGGATTCCCGCTGCGCGACTTCTTGGCCGCGGTGAAGGTCGATCGGGGCATCGACGGACTCGTGTCCGGCCACGAGGTGACCCGCTCGCAGCTGGAGGCGGGCCACGAGTCGCCGGCGAGCTACCACCATGCGTTCGTGCGGCACACGGGCCTGGCGCCCTCACGCTACCGGGCCTCGATGCAGCAACTGGCGTCCCATCTGCTCCGACACCAGGACGACGCCACGCCGCTCGCCGTGCTGCACCGGACGTTCGACGCGGCGTCCCACCCCCAGCGGCACCCGCTCACGCTGCGCGTCGAGGGGGCGCAGGCTCACGCGGCCCTGTTCGTGGCGCTCCACCACGAGCCGATCGTGCGCGGCGAGCCCGACCTGGGTATCGCGCTGCTCGGCACCTCCGACTACACGGTGACGCACCTGCCCGACGGCTCCTACTACGCGATGGTGGTCGAGGTGCCGCCCTCGAGCAGCCTGACCAGCTACTTCCGGATGGACGCCAACCGTCGCCAGCTCGACCGCATCCCCCTCACCTTCCCGCTGGCGGCCCCCCGCACGGTGACCCTGACCCTGCGCGACCTCGTGCCGAGCGATCCACCCATCACGGTGAATCTGCCGCGTCTGTTCATGGCCGGCCTGCTGGGCCACGTCGACGTCGAAGTGCGCAATCCACGACAAGCGGGAGGCGACGACTCGCACTAGCGTCGTGCCCAGCACCGACGAGCAGCGCAACGCCCCGAGCAACGAATCCGACAACCCGCGACGGAGGAAACCGTGCCCATCGCCAAGAACACCATCTGCCTGTCCTACGGCTCGGACGCCCAGGACGCCGCCGCCTTCTACGCCTCCGTCTTCCCCGACTCGCGGGTCGATGCCGTCCACCGGGCGCCGGCAGACTACCCCGGGGGCCGCGCCGGCGACGTGCTGACCGTCCACTTCACCGTGTGCGGTGTCCCGTGTCTGGGCCTCAACGGAGGCCCCGACTCGCTGTCGCAGGCATTCTCCTTCCAGATCGCCACCGAGGACCAGGCCGAAACGGACCACTACTGGGACGCCATCGTCTGCAACGGCGGCCGGGCCAGCCAGTGCGGCTGGTGCGAGGACAAGTGGGGGCTGTCCTGGCAGATCACCCCCCGGGTGCTCACCGAGGCCATGGCCTCGGATGAGCCGGAGGTTGCCGCACGGGCCTTCGCCGCCATGATGACCATGCAGAAGATCGACGTCGCCGCCCTCGAGCGGGCGATCGCGGGCGACTGACCGGGCGACTGACGAGGAGCCCGACCCGGGCAGACAGACCCTGATTCGCCACCACCACCCGGCCAACCCACTGGGCCCGACACCACTGGACCGACACCACCGAAAGGAAACACACCATGACCACGCTCGCCACCTACATCGCCTATCCCGGCAACGCCAAGGAGGCGTTCGAGTACTACCACGAGGTCTTCGGCGGAGAACTCCACCTGATGACCTACGGCGACTTCCCACCCATGGATTCGATGCCGTTCGAACCCGACCCGAACGCCGTCGCCCACGCCACCCTCACCCTCGACGGCGGCACCATCGCCGGCGGGGACTCCATGCCCGGCGAGACCTACGCCGTCCGGGACACCGTGTACTCCCTGCTGTACACGCTCGATGACGTCGACCGGGCACGCTCGCTGATCGCCACGCTCGTCGACGGCGGCGGATCAGTGAACATGCCCTTCGAGCTCGCTCCGTGGGGAAGCTACTACGGCCAGGCGTTCGACCGGTTCGGCGTCATGTGGTCCTTCGATGTCGAGGCCCCGGACGCGGCGGGCGCCTGAGCCTGTGCCCGGGAGCGAGGTACCGAGCTTCGAGTTCACCGCCGTCCTGACCCGTTGGGACGCCAATCCCGCCGTAAGGCTCGTGACGGTCCCGCCCGAGGTGGGCGAGATCGTCCGCATCGTCGGCGGGCCGCCGCGCGGTTTCGGTTCGGTGCGGGTCGAGGCGCGCATCGGAGCCACGGTCTGGCGCACCTCGATCTTTCCGATCGGCGGCGATGGCGGTTTCGTCCTGCCTCTGAAGGCGGCGGTCCGCAAGGCCCAGTCCCTGGAGGACGGGGACATGGTCACGGCCGTCATCGCCCTGGTGGACGCCGGGGACTGACGCCCGGGCCGCTGGGGTCCTCGCTGCGCTGTGTACCGGGGCACCACTTCGCTCCCCTCGCACCACTGCGCTCCTCTGCCCGACACTTCCCTCCTCTTACCCAGCTGTGCTCCTCCTGCAGGGGGAGCACAGCTGGCTACGAGGAGCGAAGTGAACAGGGCCCAGCCACAATGGTGGGAACGACGCCCGAGCGACGCCGACCGACGAACACGTACTGGTTGGCGAGCCGCGGACACGAGTGCGCCGCTGAGGATGGCGCGATGAGAGGGTGTGGAGTGCCGTTGAGGATGGCGCGATGAGAGGGTGTGCGGAGTGCCGATGAGGATCCTGGTGGTGGACGCCGCGAACGTGGTCGGCTCGGTACCCGACGGCTGGTGGAAGGACCGCGCCGGAGCGGCCCGACGCCTGGTCGAGCGGCTCGATCCGGACGCCCTCGGTTTCGACGCCGCCGTCGTGGTGCTGGAGGGACAGGCACGGGCCGGCGTGCCCGATCCCGCAGCCGACCACGGCGCCGTCACCGTGGTGCACGCGCCGGCGTCCGGGGATGACGAGCTCGTGGCACAGTGCCGGGCGCTGGCGTCCGACCACGAAGTGCACCGCGCCACCGCCGACCGCGGGCTCATCGCGCGGGTGGCGCCGCTGGGCGTGACCATCGTCGGACCCCGCC
>JAKDIK010000093.1 GCA_030450535.1 Propionibacteriaceae bacterium | reverse complement strand
ATGAAGCACAACGCCATCGTCGGCAACATCGGCCACTTCGACAACGAGATCGACATGGCCGGGCTGGAGGCCACCCCGGGCATCGAGCGGCGCACGATCAAGCCGCAGGTCGACCAGTGGATCTTTCCCGACGGCCACGCGATCCTGGTGCTCTCGGAGGGACGCCTGCTCAATCTGGGCAACGCCACGGGTCACCCCAGCTTCGTGATGAGCAACAGCTTCACCAATCAGGTGCTCGCCCAGATCGAACTGCACACCCGGCCCGAGGAGTACCCCACGGGCGTGTACACCCTGCCGAAGCACCTGGACGAGGAGGTGGCGCGGCTCCACCTGCCGGCCCTCGGCGTGCAGTTGACGACGCTGACCGAAGGACAGGCCGAGTACCTCGGCGTCCCAGTCGAGGGTCCCTACAAGGCCGATCTGTACCGCTACTGAGGCGGCCTCCCCTGGCCTGAGCGTCGCGACCCCCAGCAGGGCTCGGACCGTCAGAGATCCAGCACGTAGACGCCACCCTCGCGGTGGAAGCCGACCATCTCCAAATAGTTGCGGTGCACGGTGGTGTGCGCGTTGGCGACGAGGCGCTCGTACCCCTGTTCGGTGAACGTCGCCTTGCCGGCGCCGAACAGCCAGCGCGCGATCCGGGAATCCCGGAACGCCGGGGTGACATAGTCGAGCTTCACCTGCAATTCCTTGCCGGCTGGCTCGGCCATGAACACCCCGGCGGGCAGGCCGTCGCGGGTGAGCAGGCGCACGAAGGAGTCACGAGGCGAGGGGTGGTAGTCGGGCTGGCTGTTGGTGATCTCGATGGCGTTGGCGTCCAGGAAGTCGCGCAGGAAGGGCGCCTCCGCCTCGATGGGCACCGCCGCGATCGGGGTGGACGCCGCGAACTCGCGCCGCAGGTACCAGACGTTGATCAGGGCGATCGCCCCGTTCGCGAGGATCACCGGGTAGGCACTGATCGCGACGCCGTAGATGACGAACACGATCGAGCCGAGCAGCGAGACCGTCCGCAGCCGCACCACCGAACGCATCGCCAGCGACAAGACGATGAGCGCAGAGGCGAGGTAGCCGACGATCTCGATCGGGTTCATCCCCGGGGCACCTCGAAGGCGGCGAGTTCGGCCCCGTCGGCGGCCAAAGCCTCCCACTCGCCCTCCAGCGACAAAACCGCGATGCCGCTGGTCGGAAACTTCTGGTTGATACGCAGGGCGTCCGGCGTCGTGGTGTCGGACGCCAGCGTGAGCACCAGATCGCTCACCGTCGGCTCGTGGCCGATGAGGAGCACCTTCTGCGTCTGGGCCGGCACGCCGGCGAGCACGTCGATCACCTGCGGCGTCCACGCGTGGTACAGGTCGTCCTCGATCCGCACCTCGCCTGCGGAAACCCCAGCCATGGTGAGGCAGTCCCACGTCTGCCGGGTGCGCGCGGCCGGCGAGATCAGCACGAGGTCGAACCGTGTCCCGGCGAGGCGCTGCCCGGCGACGACGGCGTCGCGCGTCCCGCGTCCCGACAGCGGCCGGTTCAGGTCGGCATCGTTGGTCTTCCACGACGACTTGGCGTGCCGCATGACCACCAGGGTGTGGCTCACTGGTCGTCCCCGCCGCCGCCCTCACCGGGGTTGAGGGTCTGCCAGATCTCCTTGCACTCCGGGCACACCGGGAACCGGTCGGGGTTGCGGCTCGGCACCCACACCTTGCCGCACAACGCGACCACGGGGGTCCCCATCACCATCGCCTCGGTGAGACGGTTCTTGGCCACGTAGTGACTGAACCGTTCGTGATCGCCCTCGTCGAGGCGGAAGTCGGTGCGCTCCTCGACGATCGTCTGCGACCCGGGCGCCGGCGTGAGCTGAGTCATGCGTTTCATCCTAGACACATCGCCGTGGTGGAATGCCACACGTGCCCACCTCCCATCGACTCATGACGGCTGGTCTGCTGCTCTGCGTGCTCGCGGTCGCCTTCGAGACCCAGGCGGTGCTGACCGCCATGCCCGCGGCCGCCGCGGACCTCGGCGATCTGCATCTCTACGCGTGGGCGTTCACGGCCGTCATGATCCCCCAGATCGTCGCCATCGCCGTTGCCGGCCGCTGGTGCGACACCCGGGGTCCGCGGCAGCCGTTCACGCTGGGGCTGGCGCTGTTCGCCACGGGGGTGGTGATCGCGGCGCTGGCACCGAGCATGGTCGTCCTGCTGATCGGACGCGCCGTCCAGGGTCTGGGCGCCGGTGGCATCAGCCTGACGCTCATGGTCGTCACCGGACGCGCCTACTCACCGGTCGACCGCGCTCGCGTCATGACGTGGTTCTCGGCGTGCTGGATGCTGCCGTCCTTCGTCGGGCCGGCGATCGCCGCCTGGCTGAGCGAGCACCTGTCGTGGCACTGGGTGTTCTGGTCGGTGCTGCCGTTCCTGGGCCTCGGCGCAGTGTTCCTGCTTCCAGGGCTCCACGGCCTTCCCGACCACGGCGAGGCCAGCGACGGCGATCACGTCCCCGTCCACGCCGCGCTCGCCGTTGCTCTCGGCATCGCGATGCTCCAGGCGGCGGGGCAGCGCATCGAGCCGCTCTCGCTCGCCTGGGCCTTCGGTGGGCTGGTGCTCCTGGGCGCGTGGGTGCGACGCCTCATGCCGCGCGGCTTCACACCCTTCGGCGCGGGCCTCAGCAGCACGGTCATGGCACGGCTCGTGACCGCCGGCTCGTTCATGGGGATGCAGGCGTTCCTGCCGCTCATGCTGACCCAGCGCGGCGCCTCGCTGCTGGCGGCGGGGGCGTCCATCACGATCGCGTCGGCGGGCTGGCTTGCCGGATCGTGGCTGCAGGCCCGGCCCTGGCTGCTGCTCTCCCGCGACCGGATCATCGTGCTGGGCGCCGGCTGCGTGACCGCCGGGCTTGCGGTCGTCACCACCGGGGCCGCCCTGCCCGCGACCGGCCTGTGGCTGCCCGTCGCGGGGTTCACCGTCTGCGGCTTCGGCATGGGCCTGGCGACGGCGTCCACGTCGCTGGTCGTCATGCAGCTCTCGGGGGTGGCCGAACTTGGCCGCAACACGAGCTCGCTGCAGGTCGGGGAGATGCTCGGCAACGCCCTGCTCGCTGGCCTCGCGGGCACCCTGTTCGCCACCCTCGGCCCGCGCGGCGACACCGCCCTCACCTTCGGCGCGATCGCGGCCCTGCTCACCGTCACGGCGGCCCTCTCGGTGGTCTGGGCGCTGCGGATCGGCCACGTCGAGAACCACTCGGCGCGGCACTAGACTCCCAGCCGGGGCAGTGACCGAGCGAAAGGGGGCGCGTGTGGACGAGGTGGATCGCATCCTGAAGGCGTGGGCCCACGAGGCGCCCGGGCTCGACGTCACCCCCATGCAGGTCCTGTCGCGCGTCAGCCGCCTGGCCCGCCATCTCGACCTCGCCCGCCGGGACGCGTTCGCGGTGCACGGACTCGATGTCTGGGAGTTCGACGTCCTCGCCGCCCTGCGCCGCGAGGGATCGCCCTACGCCCTCTCGCCCGGTCAGCTCATCGCGCAGACGCTCTCCACGTCTGGCACGATGACCAACCGCATCGACCGGCTCGCCGGGCGCGGCCTGGTCGAGCGCCTGCCCGACCCCCGCGATCGCCGCGGCGTCCGCGTCCGCCTGCTGCCCTCGGGCGAGCACGTGGTGGACGCCGCCCTGTCCGACCTGCTGGAGCGCGAGCGGACCATCCTGGCTGCCCTCAGCCCGGCCGAATGCGAGCAGGTATCGGCCCTGCTGAGACGACTCCTGCAACCCTTCGAAACCGAATAGGACGCCGCGCGTCATCCCCGGTAGGCTGCCGCGCATGCCGCTTTCCAACCCGACGCTGGGGGCCCTCGCAGACGCCTTCGGCATCTCCACCGAGTTCTGGGACTGGAAGGGTCGGCACACCCAGGTCGAGGACGCCACGGTCGTCGGCATCCTGGCCGGCATGGGTGTCGACGCGAGCACCGACGAGGCGGCGTCCGCCGCGCTGGCCGAGCACGGGCTGCGCCACTGGCGCCGCTCCCTGCCGCCGTGCACCGTCGTTCAGCAGGGCCAGCAGGTGCGCCTGCCCGTCCACGTGCCTGCCGGGCACCCCGCCGCGGTCCGCGTGCGGCTCGAAGAGGGTGGCACGGTCGAGCTGTCCCAGGCCGACAACGAGGTGCCCGACCGCGACGTGGACGGTCGGCTGACGGGCGAGGCCACGTTCGTCGTCCCCGAGAACCTTCCTCTGGGCTACCACCGTCTGCACCTGACCACCACCGAGTGGACGGCCGAGGCGTCGCTCATCGTGACCCCGGGGTTCCTCGGGTTCCCGGCGGCGATGGGGGAGCGGCGCATCTGGGGGTATGCAGCGCAGCTGTACAGCGTGCGGTCGGCGCGCTCGTGGGGGATGGGCGACCTCTCCGATCTGGCCGACCTGGCCGTGTGGTCGGCCACGCAGCACTTCGCGGGTTACGTGCTGGTCAACCCGCTGCACGCCGCCGAGCCGATGGCGCCGCTGGAGCCCTCGCCGTACCTGCCGAGCAGCCGCCGCTACGTCAATCCGCTGTACATCAGGCCCGAGGCGATCGCGGAGTATGCCGACCTGCCGGAGGACCGGCGCGAGCGCATCGCGGCGATCCGCGCGGGGCTGGAGCGGCAGCTCGCCGGTTCGGACCGCATTCAGCGCGACCCCATCTGGCAGGCCAAGATCGAGGCGCTACGGCTGATTTACTCTGAGGGGATCTCCGAGGTGCGCATGATGGCGAAGGAGAACTTCGTCCGTACCGAGGGCCGTCCGCTGGCCCAGTTCGCCACGTGGTGCGTGCTGGTCAACACGTTCGGCATGAACTGGCGCGAGTGGCCCGCGGCGTATCAGCGGCCCAGCTCCCCGCAGGTGGCGGCGTTCGCGGCCGAGCACGCCCGCGAAGTCGACTTTTTCGTCTGGCTGCAGTGGCAGGCCGACAACCAGCTCCGCGGCGCCCAGTCGGTGGCCAGGGGTGCCGGCATGCGGGTTGGCGTCATGAACGACCTCGCGGTCGGCGTGAGCAAGGAGTCGGCCGAGGCGTGGATCCTCGGTGAAGCGTTCGCGCAGGGCGTCAGCGTCGGCGCCCCTCCGGACCACTACAACCAGCTCGGTCAGGACTGGGGCCAGGCGCCCTGGCGTCCGGACCGTCTTGAGGAATTGAGCTACCAGCCGTTCCGGGCCATGGTGGCGGGCATCCTGCGGCACTCCGGCGGCGTGCGCGTCGATCACATCATGGGGCTGTTCCGGCTGTGGTGGATTCCGGACGGCCTGCCCCCCACCCACGGCGCCTACGTGCGCTACAACCATGAGGCCATGGTCGGCATCCTCTGCCTGGAGGCGTACCGCGCGGGCGCGCTGGTCGTCGGCGAGGATCTCGGCACGGTGGAGCCCTGGGTGCGCGACTACCTGCGCGGACGCGGCATCCTCGGCACCTCGGTGGCGTGGTTCGAGGCGGGCGCGGACGGCCAACCGCTGGCTCCGGAGGCCTACCGCGAGTACTGCATGGCCTCGGTCACCACCCACGACATGCCGCCGACCGCCGGCTACCTGGCGGGCGATCACATTCGACTGCAGCACAGCCTCGGCATGCTGACCGAGAGCCTGGACGAGGAACTCGCCAACGCCGACCGCCAGTTCGCGACGTGGCGGCGCGTGCTCGTCGAGCGCGGTCTGCTGGCCGAGGGTGAGACCGACGTGGCCGAGCAGGTGCTCGCCCTGCACCGCTTCATTGTGGACACGCCCGCGCGGGTGCTGTGCGCGGCGCTCACCGACGCCGTCGGCGACCGCCTCACGCAGAACCAACCGGGCACGATCGATGAATACCCGAACTGGCGGGTTCCCCTGTCAGGTCCTGACGGCCGTCCGCTGACACTGGAGGAGGTGTTCCGCTCCCAGCGCGCGTCCCAACTCGCGGCGGTGATGAACGACTTCCGGGTGCGCTCGGTGGGACGCCGCTGACGGCTACCGCAGGCCGCGCTCGGCGTCCGCTGCCAGCACGGCCATCTGGACGATTTCCTCGCGTCGTTCGTTCGCCTTCACGCCGCACATCCCCTCACATCGGAGCACCACTCACCGCAACGCCCGCCGCCTCCCACTCGGCGACGACCCGTGCGGTGTTCGACGGGGCCACCGCGGCGGTGAGGTCGGCGAGCACCGTGGTCGCGAAGCCCGCGCCGGCGGCGTCCAGCGCCGTGGCCCGCACGCAGTAGTCGGTCGCGATGCCGCACACGTCCACCGAGGTGACGCCCTCGTCACGCAGGAAGTCGGCCAGCCCGACGCCCCGCGCGTGGTCGCGGCCCTCGAAGCCCGAGTAGGCAGCGGCGAATTCCCCTTTGTCGAAGACGGCATCGAAGCGCGTCCCGGACAGCTCTGCGCGGAGTTCGGCCCCCGGGGTCCCGGCCACGCAGTGCACCGGCCAGGAATCCACGAAGTCGGGATCCTCCGAGAAGTGCGATCCCGGATCGATGTGGTGATCACGGGTGGCGACCACCACATCATGATCGGACGCCGCCGCGTACGCCGCGATGGCGGAGGCCACCGCAATGCCGCCCTCAACGGCCAGCGAGCCGCCCTCGCAGAAGTCGTTCTGCACGTCGACGACGATGAGCGCCCGCGCCATGTCAGCTCTCCGGGGCGTAGGGGTTGAAGGTCGCCTCGCCCTCGGCGTCCAACATCACCGTGACGATGGCAGGGTAGCCCCGACTCATCTTGAACGCGGCGCTGGGCAACTCGGCGCGGGAGGCCTGATGGCGCTCACGGGCTGCCGAGAGCGGCTCGCGGCCGACGATGTCGCCGCCGCGGACGAGTTCGACGAGCAGCGGCCGGTCGTTGCGGTCGCCCTCAGGTGGGGCGCCGATGCCCACCACCTCGGCCTCGGCGATGCCCTGTTCGTTGAGCCGCCGCAGGGCGAACTTGCGTCCGCCCACGCTGCCCTTGTTCATCGACTTCTTCGCCACCGGCTCCAGGGGGGTGTCGGCGTCCTCGGAGCCCGCCCGCGAGACGAGCTTGTACACGAACCCACACGCCGGGTGGCCGGAGCCGGTCACCAGCTGGGTGCCGACGCCGTAGCCGTTCACGGGCGCGGCCCGCAGCGCGGCGATCTGGTACTCGTCGAGATCCGAGGTGACGATGATGCGCGTGTTGACCGCCCCGAGCGAGTCGAGCAGCTTGCGCACCTCGACGGCCTGGGTGAGCAGGTCACCCGAGTCGAGCCGAACCGCGCCGAGACGTCCGTTCGTCAGCTCGACGCCCTTCGTGACCGCCTCGGTGACGTCGTAGGTGTCGACGAGCAGGGTGGTGTTCGTGCCGAGCGCGGCGAGTTGCGCGCGAAAGGCGTCCTCCTCGGTGTCGTGCAGCAGGGTGAAGCTGTGCGCGGCCGTCCCCGCGGTGGGGACGCCGAAGCGGCGTCCGGCCTCCAAGTTGGACGTGGACGCGAACCCGGCCACATAGGCGGCGCGCGCCGCCACGACCGCGGACCACTCGTTGGTGCGGCGCGACCCCATCTCGATGCACGGCCGCTCGCCGGCCATCGCCGTCATGCGCGAGGCCGCCGACGCCACGGCGGAGTCGTAGTTGTAGATGCTGAGCAGCACCGTCTCGAGGACGCACGCCTCGGCGAACGACCCCTCGACGCTCAGGATCGGAGAGCCCGGGAAGTACAGCTCGCCGTCGGGATAACCCCAGATGTCACCAGAGAACCGGTAGGACGCCAGCCACTGCGCCAACTCGTCGTTGACCACCTTGGTCTCCAGCAGGAACGCGATCTCCTCGTCCCCGAAGCGAAAGTTCTCGATGGCGTCGAGCACCCGGCCCGTGCCGGCCACCACGCCGTAGCGGCGGCCCTCGGGGAGTCGGCGTGGAAACAACTCGAACACCGACCGCCGGAACGCGGTGCCCGAGCCCATGGCGGCGCGCACCATGGTGAGTTCATAGTGGTCCGTCAGCAGCGCCGTCGACGCAATCATGGGCGTCAGCCTAGCCAGAGCCCGTGACAGAATGGCGGCATGTCCGATGTCCCCGTCACTCCGGCCGGCGGCACCGCCGTGGCCGAACGGCCGGCTGACGTCATCCAGGAGCTCACCCCATGGGTCACCCTCGTCTGGGACGATCCGGTCAACCTCATGAGCTATGTCACCCACGTGTTCGTCACCTACTTCGGCTTCGAGAAGGCCAAGGCGACCACGCTGATGATGCAGGTGCACACCGAGGGCAGGGCGGTCGTGGCGTCCGGGACCCGCGAGGAGATGGAGACCCACGTCAACGCCATGCACGGCTACGGTCTGTGGGCCACCCTGGAGAAGGCGGAGTGATCGGCTTCGCCCGCGACGGCGACCGGCTCGTCGCCGAACTCGAGGAGGTCGAGGTCGCCCTCGTCTCCTCGCTCGTGGGCCAGGTCGTGGAGTTGCTCGGGGGCGTGCACGAACGGGACCAGTCCGAGGATCCGTTCGCCGCCTGGGCGGGGGAGTTCGACGGCGGCGTCACCCTGGACGAGGGCGATCCGGTGATCGCGCGGCTGTTCCCGGACGCCTACCCCGACGACGCGCCGGCGTCCGCCGAGCTCAAGCACTACACCCGGGACGCGCTGCGCCGCGGCCGGGTCGCGGACGGCGCGCTGGTCATCGCCGACCTGGAGGCCACCGACGGCGGCGCGGCTCCCCTGGTTGTCCCGGCCGATCACGTCGAGGCGTGGATCAAGACGATCAATGCGGTCCGGCTGAGCCTGGCCGTTCGGCTGGGCATCGAGACCGACGCCGACCACCGTCAGCTCGAGCGACTCTCCCCCCGCGACCCGCGCTACCAGGTCGTGGCGATCTATGACTGGCTCGCGGTCGTGATGGAGTCCCTGCTCGACGCGCTGTGAGGCTGTCGGCCGGGGGAAGTCGCGATTTGGACCCGACAACGCGGTTTTGGGGCCCCCCAATTTGGGGGCCGGGGGCCCAAAAAAGGGGGGGCAAACACC
>JAKDIK010000092.1 GCA_030450535.1 Propionibacteriaceae bacterium | reverse complement strand
CCCACAACCTGGGCCTGAGGACGCGCCACCTGCGGGCCGCGATCCGGCGGGCGCTGCGTCCGGGCGCGAACCCCGTCGACGTGGGCTGGGCGAGCTGGCGTCCCGCCGATCCCGACGGCGGCGTGGGGCCGCCGTCGCCCGAGCGGGTGTTCCTCGTCATGGCCGGCGTGGGACACGATGCCGCGACCGTCCACGACACCCGGCCCGAGCACAAGGACCGCATCGGGTGGCTCGCGTACCTCGCCGCCGGAGCGATCCGCCTGCGCGCCCACCCACTGGCCATGCGTGTCTCACTCGACATGACGCCAGCCCGCCGCATTCGCACCTGGACGCTCATCGTCGCCAACTGCGGTGCGATCCCCGCCGGCGTGCGGGTGGTGGATACCGCCTCCCCGTTCGACGGCATGCTCGACACCCTGGAGGTGCCGATCCAGTCCCCCCTGCAGTGGGCGCAGGTCGCGGCCAAGGGCGTCCTGCACCACACCCGCGAGGTTCCGGCGCTGCGGTACACCCGGGTGCGCACGGTGTGGGCCGTCCCCGATGAGCCCACACCGCTCCACCTGGACGGCGACGTGGTCGGCGTGGTCGCCGACCTGCGCGTCCGCGTCCAGGCCGGCGCGCTGCTTGTGCGCCGCGGACGGTGAGTGCGCCTCGGACGGTGAGTGCGCCGCGGGGCCGTCTGCCAGACTGATCCCGTGATGGACGCCCTCCGTACCCACCTCTCGCGCGCATGGTGGTGGACGCTCGCCACCGAACTCCGCCGGACCACGCTGGCCGCCCTGATCGCGCTGGCCGCCAGCGTGGGGCTCGGCCTGTCCGACCCCTTCCCGCGCGGCGCGATTGGCTCCATCGCGGATCCGGATTCCCCACTCACCCGCCTGACGCTCGTGTGGATCGCCGTCTACCTCGCCTCCTACGTGGTGCTCACCGCCCTGCTGCTGCGGCAGCCGTGGGAGCGCCTGGCAGCGTGGGGGGCCAATTCGCGCGAGGCGACGTGGCAGCAGCGCTATCTCCTCCTGTTGGAACCCGGCGGGGGCATGGCGATTTTGGTCGCCTACTTCGCGCTGCTGTACGCCGTCACGCTGGTCGTCTCGCCCACCCGCGACTTGCTGACCCTCGCCGCCACGGCCGTGCTGCTCGTGGCGAGCTGGGGCACCATCCTGGTGTCCTTCACGCTCGACTACCTGCGGACCGACGCCCGCCACGGTTGGACGCAACTGCACTTCCCGGACGCCGCCGGCGAGGACGCACCCCGCTGTGCCGCAGATTATGTGTACTTTGCGACGTCGGTGTCCACGACCTTCGGGACGACCGACGTCACCGTGACCAGCTCCCTGCTGCGCCGGCGCGTCGCGGTGCATGCCGTGGTCGCCTTCGTGTTCAACACCATCGTCATCGCCGTCGCCGTCGGCGCCGTGTCCTCGCTCACGCGCTGAGTCGGCCATCGCCGCCGGTTGTCGACAACGCATCGCGGCGCGCCGCTAGGGTGTGGCCATGGCGTCCGACACCCTCCTGCACCGTCTTTTGAAGGGTCGCACCCGCCGGGCCGAAGAGGCGCAGGTGCTCGCGCTGCTCCGCGCCGCGTCCCCCGCGGAGCTGGATCGGATCCTGATCGAAACGGACGCCGCGCAGCTCATCTCGAGCCTCGACGACCGGCTGTTCGGCCCCGACAACCGGACGGCCGTGCGGGATCTGCTGGTCTCCCGGCTCGGCGACCTGTCGATCCAGGCGCGCGCCAATCTCGCGTACGGGCTGCAGGCCGGGCACACCTGCCGGGCCGACGCCGAGGCCATCCGTGAGATCTTCTTCTCGGTGGGCGGCGAGGAGCTCACATTGCTGAAGAACGCCATGAACATGCGGATCGACTCCCATGACCTGGAAGGCCTCGTCTACTCCGACGTCAAGAGCCCCACGATCCGCGCGGAGATCCTGGCCCACATCGCACGCGAGGCCGCCGGCGTGGAGCCCGGTGAGGCGAAGGTCCTGTGCGACATCGACGACACCGTGATCTGCGCCCTGCACGACCGCCGCTACCCGCGCGGCACCATCTATCCCGGCATCCTGGCGCTGTTGGACGCCCTGGACCGCGGCCCGGACGACGACCCGTTCTCGTTGGGCGACCTGACCTTCGTCACCGCCCGGCCCGGTGACGCCTTCGGCCTCATCGAGAACTACACCCGCGCCTCGCTGCGCCGGGCGGGCATAGCGCACCACTCGGTGATGACGGGCACCGTTCAGGCGCTCTTCACCCGTGACCGAATGGCGGGCCGAAAGATCGCCAACATCGAGCACTACCACGCGCTGTTCCCCGAGTACCGGCTGGTGTTCCTCGGCGACTCCGGCCAAGCGGACATCGCGGTCGGCGACCTGCTCTGGCAGCGCCTGGAGCATGTGCTCGACATCGTGTTCGTCCACGACGTCGTGCACACCCCGGACGCCGAACGCGTCCGCCTCAGCGCGGAGCGCATCCACCTCGTCGACACCTACATCGGCGCCGCCCGCATCGCCCACGAGCGGGGGCTCATCGCGCGAGCCGGGCTCGACCGGGTGATCGAGGAATCCTTCGCCGCGCTGGACGATGTGCGTTGGTCGTCGGTGGAGCAGGAGCACGCCACCCGCGCCCTGTTCGAGGCGGACGCCGCCGCGTCCGCCTGATCGGGACGCCGCGTCCGGCCGGTTCCACTTCGCTCCTCTCCCCCGACTGTGCTCCCCCTGCAGGAGGAGCACAGCTATGTAAGAGGAGCGAAGTGCCGAGGCCGGGGAGCACAGCTGGTTAAGAGGAGCGAAGTGCCGAGGCCGAGGCCGAGGCCTCAGCCCGGAAGACCCAGCGAGCCCAGGAATCGGTTGGCCACGGCGATCGCGTCCCCGGAGCCGCCGGGGGCGTCCTCGAGGAACACCGACACCGCCAGGTCCCCCACCGCGACCACCACCCAGCCGTGGTAGCGGACGGGCGAGCCGTAACTCGCCGTTCCGGTCTTGGCGAGCACGTCGATCCCCCTGCGCTGCAGTGCGCTGGCGGTGCCGTCGGAGACCACCGACCCCATCAGTGAGCGCAGCGCGGACGCCTCCTCCTCACTCAGCGGCGTCGCCGGCTCGTGACCCACCCGGCCCGGCTCGTCGACGAGCACCGGATCGACGGTGTGGCCCGCCGCCACGGATGCTGCCGCCGTCGCCATGCCCAGCGGGGACGGGACCACGCGACCCTGGCCGATGAACGCCGCGGCGCGCTCGACGGCCGTCCCCTGCGTCGGCACCTCGCCGGAGAACGAGCCGACCACGAGGTTCTTCTCCACCGTCAGCCCGAGCGAACCGGCGGCGTCCGCGAGCTGCTCGGGCGTGATCGACGCGGCCTGGGCCAGGAACGCCGCGTTGCACGACCACGCGAACGCCGTGCGCAGCGGCACGTCCCCGAGCGCCGAGGCGGGGTAGCCGCTCCAGTTGTCGAAGCGGTAGCCGTCCACGCTCAGCCCGTCGGTGCAGGGCACGAGCGAGTCCGGCGTCGCTCCGGAGCGCAGCATCGCCAGGGCGCTCACGATCTTGAATGTCGAGCCCGGCGCGTACTGGCCGAGCGTCGCCGTGGAGTAGCCCTCAGAGCCGGGGCCGGACGCGGCCGCCAGCACCGCCCCGTCGGAGACCCGAATGGCCACCAACGCGCTCGACCCGCTCGGTTGATCGTTCTCCCCCGCCGCGGTCGGTTCCCCCGTCGGAGGGGCCGCCAGCACGTCCGACAGGGCCGCCTCGGCCCGCAACTGCACGTCGACGTCGATCGTCGTCCGCACGGGGGTGCCGTCGAGGGCGGCCACCCGGAACAGTTCGGTGGCGCCATGGTCGGTCGGCACCTTCTCCACCACGAATCCCGTCGTCCCGCCCAGAACGTGCTGGCGCGCCTCCTGGAGCCCGCCGCGTCCGCCCAGATCGCCGCCACGGATCGACCCGGCCGAAGCCTCCACCTGCTCGGCCGTCGCCTCCGCGACCACCCCCAGCAGCGGTCGGGCGAACGTCGAGCTGAGGGCCAGCGGCCGCGTCGTCTCGATCGCCCGGACGCCGATCCACCGCTGCGCCTCCCGGGCCAGCGTGGCCTCCTCGGTGTTGTCGGCCCGCAGGACGCGCGCCTCCAGGAACGCCCGCGGTCCCGAGTCGCGCACGCGGGCCGCGTAGCGGTCGGCGTCGAGGCCCAGCAGGCCGGCCAGCTCGCGGGCGGACGCCTCCGCCGTGGCCGGATCGGTGAGCGTCTTGTCGACGCCCACCCGGTACGCCGGCTGGTTCCACGCCAGTGGGAACCCGCCCTGGCCCAGGATGGCGCCGCGCACCGCGGCCAGCCGCGTGGCGCGCAGCACGTCGCCATCGGCCAGCGACGGCGCCACGACCCCTGGGTCGAAGCGCGCCCGCCAGCTCGGCCCGTCGCCGCGCTGCAGGGTGAATTGCGTGTCGTAGCTCCACGCCGGCTTGCCCTCGTGGATCACCCACTCCCAGTGCAGCCCCACCGCCTGCGTGCCATCGGGCTGGGCGGTGCGGTCGGTGATGGTCACGGCCGGGCGCAACTCCCCCATGCCGCCGTAGATCGCCGTGAGCCGCTCGGCCACGGGCTCGGTGAAGAGTGCGTCATCCGCCTGTCCGGACGCGAACCCGGCTGCCACGGCGTCTGCGGTCGCCGCCGCCCGCTGCCCGGGGTACACCCCGAACCACCACACCGCCGTCCCGATGCCGAGGGCGAGTAGCACCGTGCCCAGACCGATCAGCCAGCGTGTCGGATCGACACCACGTCGGTCGGGCCGGGGGGCGAACATGTCAGGCGTGGACCACGATCTCGACGCGCTGGAATTCCTTGACCTCGGTGTAGCCCGTGGTGCCCATCGCCTTGCGCAGCGCACCGACGAGGTTCATCGTGCCGTCCGGGGTGTGGGAGGGGCCGAGCACGATCTCCTCCAGCGTCCCCGCGCGACCCATCCGGACGCGCTCGCCGCGCGGCAACCGGGGATGCCAGGCCTCCGGCCCCCAGTGCCAGCCGTGCCCGGGCGCCTCCGCGGCCCGCGCCAGCGGCGTCCCGACCATGCAGGCGTCCGCGCCGCAGGCGATCGCCTTCGCGATGTCGCCGGAGCGCCCCAGCGCACCGTCGGCGATGACCTGCACGTAGCGCCCGCCGGACTCGTCCATGTAGTCGCGCCGGGCCGCCGCCACGTCGGCGATCGCGGACGCCATGGGCACCTCGACGCCGAGCACGTACCTCGTCCGCCCGGTCGCGCCGCCGCCAAAGCCGACGAGGACGCCCGCGGCGCCGGTCCGCATGAGGTGCAGCGCCGCCTGATAGGTGGCGCAACCGCCGACGATGACCGGAACGTCGAGCTTGCGGATGAATTCCTTGAGGTTGAGTGGCTGCGCGCCGTGGCTCACGTGCTCGGCTGAGACGGTGGTGCCGCGGATCACGAAGAAGTCGACGCCGGCCTTCTCGACCGCGGACGCGAACTCCTGCGTCTGCTGCGGGCTGAGCGACCCGGCCACCGGGACGCCGGCCTCCCGGATCTCGGCCATGCGGGCGCCGATGAGTTCCGGTTTGATGGGCTCGGCATACAGGTCCTGCATGCGCCGGGTGGCCTCGTTGGCGTCCGCGATGCTGCCGAGCTCGGCGAGCAGCGGCTCGGGATCGTCGTAGCGCGTCCACAGGCCCTCAAGGTTGAGGACTCCGAGCCCGCCCAGCCGACCGAACGCGATGGCGGTGGCCGGCGACATCACCGAGTCCATCGGCGCCGCCATGAGCGGGAACTCGAAGGTGAGGGCGTCGATCGTCCAGGTGAGCTTCACGTCCTCCGGCGACCGCGTGCGCCGGGTGGGAACGATGGCGATGTCGTCGAAGCCGTATACGGCGGTGGCGCGCTTGGCGCGTCCGATGTCGATCACGAAATGCTCCTTGTGGGTGGTTCGGCGTGAGTGGTTCGGCTCTCACCGGTTGGACGTGTAGTTGGGCGCCTCGACGGTCATCTGAATGTCGTGCGGGTGGGATTCGCGCAGCCCGGCCGATGTGATGCGCACGAACCGGCCCTTGCTCTGCAGCTCGGGCACGGTCGCCGCCCCCGAGTAGAACATCGACTGCCGCAATCCGCCGATGAGTTGGTAGGCGACGCCGGCGAGCGGCCCCCGGTAGGCGACCTGCCCCTCGATGCCCTCGGGGACGAATTTGTCGTCGGTGGTGGCCGAGGCCTGGAAGTAGCGGTCGGACGCGTAGCTGCCCTCGCGGCCGCGGGCCTTCATCGCGCCGAGGCTGCCCATGCCGCGGTAGCTCTTGTACTGCTTCCCGTTGATGAAAACCAGCTCCCCCGGGCTCTCCTCGCAGCCGGCCAGCAGGGAGCCCAGCATGACGGCGCTGGCCCCGGCGACGAGGGCCTTCGCGATGTCGCCGGAGTACTGCAACCCGCCGTCCCCGATCACCGGGACGCCCGCGGGACGGGCCGCGCGGGCCGCCTCGTGGATGGCGGTGACCTGCGGGACACCGACGCCGGCGACCACGCGGGTGGTGCAGATCGACCCGGGACCGATGCCGACCTTGACCCCGTCGGCGCCGGCCTCGATGAGCGCCGCGGCGCCCTCGAAGGTGGCGATGTTGCCACCCACGATGTCGACGCCGGTGGCGCGCGGCTCGGCCTTCAGCCGCCGGATGAGCTCCATCTCGGCGCGGCTGTGCCCGTGCGCGGTGTCGGTCACGATCAGGTCGACACCGGCCTCGATGAGGCCCATCGCGCGCTCCCACGAGTCACCGAAGGTGCCCACCGCGGCGCCCACGCGCAGGCGTCCATGGGGGTCCTTCGTGGCGAGCGGGTACTTGTCGGACTTGACGTAGTCCTTGAGCGTGATGAGCCCCGTCAGGCGACCGTCTGTGTCCACCAGTGGCAGCTTCTCGATCTTGTGCCTGGCCAACAGCGCCAGGGCTTCCTCGGGCGAGATGCCGGGGTGGCCGGTGACCAGCGGCATGCGGGTCATGACCTCGCCGACCGGGCGGGCGGGGTCGTCCTCGAAGCGCATGTCGCGGTTGGTGATGATGCCGACGAGGCGGCCGTCGGCGTCCACGACCGGCAGCCCCGAAATGCGGTAGCGGCCGCACATCTCATCGACCTCGCCGATGGTGGCATCGACGTTGGTGGTGATCGGCTGGTCGACCATCCCGGCCTCCGAGCGCTTCACGCGATCGACCTGACTGGCCTGCTCGTCGGCGCTCATGTTGCGGTGCAGGATGCCGAGACCGCCCTGGCGGGCCATCGCGATGGCCATGCGCGACTCGGTCACGGTGTCCATCGCGGCGCTCAGCAGCGGGACGCGCAGGGTGATGTTGCGCGACACGCGGGTCGCGGTGTCGACGTCCGAGGGATGCACGTCGGACTCGTTCGGCTGCAGCAGCACGTCATCGAACGTCAAGCCGAGCGGCCAGAAGGGTTCGGGAACTCCGGCGGGGGTCAGATCGTCGAACGACATGCAGGTGTGCGCCTCTCCTCGGACCGTGAACCGCCAGTGTATCCATCCCGCCGACGGGCAGCGGTGGGGGCTACGACGGGGCGGGTACGCCGTGCCACATCACGGTCTGGAAGGCGTTCCAGACCACGAACGCGATCGCGAACCCGGCGAGCCAGCCGGCCTGGCGGCGCGTCAGCGGCACGAGCCCCAGCACGGCGAGGCTCCACGGCACGTACCAGGGGTGCAGCGCCTGGCCGAGCACGGCAACGGCCAGCGAGCCCCAGCCCACCGCGGCGAGCGGGCGGTCGCTGAACCTCAGGACGATCCACGCCAGCACCACCAGCAGGACGAGATTGGACGCCATCGTGACCCCCGCCTGAAAGCCGGCCGGGTCGACACCCCAACCGTTGAGCGCCCAGCCGCCCCACTGCCGCAGGATGGCGAACGGGGCGACCGTGCCGGCATCGGCCATCAGGCTCAGCCAGGCGAGCCAGCCGAGGCCCTTGCCGGTGAGCAGGCTGATCCCGACGAAGGACGCCAACGCCACAGCCGTCACGCCGGCCGTCCGGACGCCGAGGCGCCACACCCGCTGGGCGAGCGGCAGGCGTCCGAGCTCGGCCAGGATCGGCAGGCCTGCGACCGCGAGCACCGTCAGGCCTGCCTGCTGCTTGAGCGCCATCGCGACGCCCACGAGGGCGGGCGCCACCAACCAGAGCAGGACGCCCGAGGCAGCGTCGCGGCGGCGCTCGAGCGCGACGACGGTGACCCAGACGGCGCCCAGCGACACCGCCACCATGGGGGCGTCATTGTGGGCGCCGCCGAGGAAATGGAGGACGAGCAGCGGGTTGAGCAGCCCCCACCACTGGGCGCGGCCCACGGCGTCGGTGTCACCGGGGCGCAGGAAGCGGGCGATCCGCGGCAGGACGCGCGCGAGCAGCACCACAGCGAGGATCACGGGCAGCCGCATCGCCACCACCGACCAGTAGGGGTGGTTGCCGGCCAGCAGGACCACCGCCTGGTTGATCACCAGCGACAACGCCGGGTAGGCGACACCGCTGCCCGCCCACAGCGGATCGACATGCGCGGCGAAGGGCCCGCCGGCGGACGCCAGGCCGTCGGCGTACACCGAGCCGCCGGCATTCTCGATCCAGCCCGCGTCGGCGTAGAGCACGGCGTCGTTGCTCAGCACGGGAGGGCACCACAGCAGGGGCAGCGCCCAGATCGCCAGCAGCAGGCCGGGGCGTCCGACGGGTGCGACGTCGCGGCGAACGCGGAGGCACCACCACAGCCCGCAGAGCGCGACGACGCCGACGACGATCAGGATGCGGTCCAGCGGCACGGGAACCGCCCCGCCGAGGGCGTTCACCCAGCCTGCCGGCCAGCCGTCGTCCCCGAAGCCGAACTCGGGGTGGGCCGAACCCCAGGCGACGAGCACGCTCGCGACGAATCCGATCGCCGCGGCGACGCCCCAGGGCAGGCCCGGGCGCCGGGCGAGTTCGCTCACCGCTTCCTCCTGTTCGCCGTCTGGTC
>JAKDIK010000327.1 GCA_030450535.1 Propionibacteriaceae bacterium | reverse complement strand
CCTTCTGGCATTACGACGGCGAAATAGATCTCCGCTGCCCTGGCGCCATGACCAACGACCGGCTGGCCGGATGGCACGTTCCGCCCCGGGGAAAGCACCAACCGGGACGCGATGGCAGCGTTCTTCCACCGGTTCGTGGTGGGCAACTCGTTCTCCTACGGCAGCGAGGCGGACCGGTGACGGGCGCCGCCGAAGCGCGGCAACATCGGTCACACTGGGTGACATGACCACATACTTCGGGAGCGACGAGTTCGAGGGCGCAACCTTCGTCCGGACGAGCTTCAAGGGCGCCACCATGCGCTTCGGCGACGTGAGCGGCCTGACCATGCGCGGTGTCGACCTGGACGGGCTGGATGTCGACAGCCACGACTTGTTCTTCGGCAAGGTTTTCGTCAACGGCGTGGACGTGGTGCCGCTGGTGGAGGCCGAACTCAACCGGCTGTTTCCGGGGCGAGAACTGCAGAAGGCCGAGACGATTGAGGGGCTCACAGAGGGGTGGTTTGCGGTGCAGGACGCGTGGGCGGCGACGGTGAAGGACACCCCCCGCGATCTCGTGGACGCGCACGTCGAGGACGAGTGGTCACTCGCCAAGACCCTGCGGCACCTCATCCTGGCGACGGACGCCTGGCTGCGCGGCGGGATCCTGGGGGTCGAGCAGCCGTTCCACGAAATCGGCCAGATCTTCACCGGCGCCGAGCAGATGGGCTTCGACATGTCCATCTTCCGCCATGAGCCCGCAGAGTTCGAGGAGGTGCTCGCGGTGCGGGCCGAGCGGCAACAACTCGTCACGGACTTCCTGGCCGCGGCCACCCCGGAGCTCCTCGCCGAGGAGCGGCCCAACCCCTGGGGCGGCGACGACTGGCGTCCGAGCGTGGGCGATTGCCTCCGGGTGATCCTGGAGGAGGAATGGGCTCACCTGCGCTACGTGCGCCGCGACCTCGCGCTGTTGCAGGAGAGCAGCGCCCCCTGAGGCGGGTGGGACTGGTGCGACGAGGCGGATGAGGCCCGTTCGGCGCGTACGTCGAGCAACCGAACCGACTGCCGGGGCCGCGTCCCGCGCGGCGTGTGTCCGGGGCCGTCGACCGGGCTCAGCGGTCCTTGCGGAACTTCTTCTTGCCCTTGTACCCCTTGTCGTGCTCGAACCGGTGACGCTGGGGGCGGCCGTCGTCCAACTGCAGCTCGATGAGCTTGCCGGACACGCGGGTGGACGCGAGCCGCTGCCACGTCTCGGACGGCAGGTTCGGCGGCAGCTCGACCAGCGAGTGATCGGCGCGGATGTCGATGCGGCCGAAGTCGCCGCGGCCCAGGCCACCCTCGTTGGCCAGCGCGCCGACGATCATGCGGGGCGCCACCTTGTGCCGGCGTCCCACGGAGATCCGGTAGGTGGCGAACCGGCTGTCGCCGGGGCTGCGCACCGGGCGCGGGGGCCGGTCGTCGCCGGAGTCGCGCCCGCGGCGTCCGGCGCGCTCCTCGAAGGTGCGCAGGGGCTGCTCGGGCTCGGGCTCCATCAGCATCGGCTCATCGCCCTGGAGCACCAGGGCGAGGGCGGCCGCGACGTCCACGTCCGGCACGTCGTATTCGTTGACGTAATGGGTGACGACGTCCCGGAAGAAGGCGATCCGCTCGTCCTCACCCAGGGCGGCGGTGATCGCGTCGTCGAAGCGCGAGAGGCGGGTGGCGTTGATGTCATCGGCCGACGGGAGTGCCATCGGCGTCAGCTTCTGGCCGGTGCCGCGCTCGATGCTGCGCAGCAGGTGCCGCTCCCGCGGGGTGATGAAGGAGATGGCGTCGCCCGAACGGCCCGCGCGGCCGGTGCGGCCGATGCGGTGGACGTAGCTCTCGGCGTCGGTCGGAATGTCGAAGTTGACCACGTGGCTGAGCCGGTCGACGTCGAGCCCGCGGGCCGCGACATCGGTCGCGACGAGCACGTCGAGCTTGCCGGCCTTGAGCTGGTTGATCGTGCGCTCGCGCTGGGCCTGGGCCAGGTCGCCGTTGATGGCCATCGCCGAGATGCCCCGGGCGCGCAGCCGCTCGGCGACGTTCTCGGTCTCCAGCTTGGTGCGCACGAAGACGAGCATCCCGTCGAAATTCTCCACCTCGAGGATGCGAGAGAGGGCGTCCACCTTCTGCGGGTAGCCGACGATGAGATAGCGGTGGGTGACGTTCGCCGCCGTGGCCGTGCGGCTCTCCACCTGGACCTCGAGCGGGTCGGCGAGGTACTTCTCGGCCAGGTCGCGGATCTGGCGCGGCATCGTCGCCGAGAACAGCGCGACCTGCTTCTCGTCGGGGGTCTGGGCCAAGATCTGCTCGACATCCTCGGTGAATCCCATGCTCAACATCTCGTCGGCCTCGTCGAGCACGAGATACTTCAGCTCCGACAGGTCGAGCGTGCCGCGTTCGAGGTGGTCGATGATGCGGCCCGGGGTGCCGACGACGACGTGGACGCCGCGGGCGAGCGCGCTCAGTTGGACGCCGTATCCCTGGCCGCCGTACACGGGCAGCACGCGGACGCCCCGCAGATGGACCGAGTACTTCTCGAACGCCTCGCACACCTGGAGGGCGAGCTCGCGGGTCGGGGCCAGGACGAGGGCCTGGGGCCGCTTCTGCTTCGGATCGAGCCGTTGGAGGATCGGTAGGGCGAACGCCGCCGTCTTGCCGGTGCCGGTCTGGGCCAGCCCGAGGACGTCGCGGCCATCCAGCAGAGCCGGGATGGTCTCCGCCTGGATCGCCGAGGGGCGCTCGTAGCCGAGGTCGGTGAGCGCCTCCAGGACGCGGGCCTCGACTCCGAGATCACCGAAGGTCGGCCCTGCCTGGGCCTCCGTCGCCTCCGGCTCTTCATCGCCCTTCCCGGACGCCTCGGACGCCTCGGACGCGTCATGCGCGTGGGGTGCCGCCTCGTCCTCGGTGGCCGAAACCGCGCCCCGGTCCGCTGGGGACGGCTCGGGAGAGGTGTCCTGAGCCGGCTCGGCGGGGGTGTCCTGTGCCGTCGCTGGCGTCGCGTTCTCGTCAGGGTC
>JAKDIK010000091.1 GCA_030450535.1 Propionibacteriaceae bacterium | reverse complement strand
TCGGCCGGAGCGGTCTGCTCGGTGGCGGTGGCCTCGGCGGTGGCGGGCAGCTCGCCGGCGGCCTGGTCGGTCGCGGCCTCATCGGTGGAGGTGGCGAGCGACTCGGTGGTCTCGAGGGCGGCGCGGCTGTCGGTGCGCGAGGTGGCGTCGTCGGCGCGCACCGGTGCGGGAACGGCCACCGCGGTCTCGGTGGTCTTGAGTCCGACCGAGAGGGCGGTCACGCCGCCCAGCAGCGCGAGGGACACGGCGGTCGGCGCGAGGCGCGCGCCGAACAGCTGAGCCCGGGTGCGGGCGACGCGGCGCGGGGTCGCGTTGAAGGCGGCGGCCTCGGTCTGGTCCGGGCAGTCGGCTGCGGTCTCCGACAGGCGGCGGGCGTTGTTCATGGCGGCGGGCTCCGTAGTGTTACGAGAAGATGACTTCTCAAAGCTAGCTGAGAAAATCTCAGGTGCAAACTTGAGAATCCCTCAGGTGCCGGGAGTTGCCAACAGTTGCACAAAGCCCTGGCACCGGCGCCGGACCTCGGCGGGTTCATTCGGGCTCTTGCCGCCGGTCTCGGGCTGCAGGATGACGCCCTCGATGCTGACCGCCCGCGCGCCTGCCTGCAGCCACATCTCCGCCTGATAGCGCTCGAGCCGGCCGGCCGCCACCAGGTCCGCGCGCGGGAACATCGGCGGGAGCGAGCGCGCGTAACCGGAGCCCATGACGTCCGCGGGGCTCACCTGCACGGCGGCGGCGCCCTTGGCGAGCGCGGCAGCGATCTCCTGGGGCGTCAGCGCGCCCGACAACAGCGGGACGTCCCCGGCCGCCTCGACCAGCTCGCTCAGGTGCACCGGGGAGCTCAGAAAGTGCGCGCCGGCGTCCACCGCCGCCCGGACGTCGTCGGGGTCCACCAACTGCCCCACGCCCACGCGCGCGCGTCGCGCGTAGAGGGACAGGATGTCGGGCAACATGCTCAGCTGGCCGGACGGCACCTGCCAGGTTCGGAAGCCCTCCATGAGCAACACCTCCGCGGCCGGCACCCAGTCGACGATGCCGTCGGGCGGCAGACACACCACCACGCGCTGGCCGCGGAATGCCTGCTCAAGGACGCTCATGCACGCCATCATGCCGCAGCCGCGTCGCCCGTCGCGCCCACGTCGGGCTGCTCGCACCGGGCCCCGCGGCCGGCAACGCGACGATCCCTGGCGACCACCTGCCGGACAATCGACCACTTGCCGGGCAATAGAGGGCAACCACCGCCCCCGATCAGCGGTTCTCACCCCGGTGCCTGTGAAATGGGTGTGTGTCCACCGCTCCTGTTGCCGATGTCGTGATCGACGACGACCTCGTCGCGACCCTGCTCGCCGAGCAGGCCCCTGACCTCGCGGACTTGCCGCGAAGTCATTACGACGCGGGTTGGGACAACGAGATCTATCGCATCGGCCAGGGCCTGCTGGCGCGCTTTCCGCGGCGTCAGGCGTCCGCCTCGCTCGTCGAGAACGAGTCGCGCTGGCTGCCGCAGCTGGCGGTGGGCATCGACGTCGAGGTGCCGCAGCCGGTATTCGTCGGGCACGCGTCCGACCGGTACCCGTGGGTGTGGTCGGTCGTGAACATGATCCCGGGCGTGGGCGCCTCGCATGTGAGCCCCGCCGAGCGGGCCGGCTTCGCCGAGCAGCTCGCGGACGCCCTGTGGTGCCTGCACCTGCCCGCCCCCGCGACCGCGCCGCTCAACGCGTATCGCGGCGTGTCACTGGCGCAGGAGCGCTTCGACGACAAGGTTCGCGCCGGTCTCGCCGGGATGCCGCACGCCGACGAACTGCTCGCGCGCTGGGATGCCTGGTCGCACGCACCCGAGTTCGACGGTGTCGACGTCTGGGTGCACGGCGACCTCCACCCGCACAACCTCATCACCGACGGGCTCGGCAACCTGACCGGCATCATCGACTGGGGTGACCTGACGGCCGGAGACCCCGCGACCGACCTGGCCACCGCGTGGCTCACGTTCGAGGCCCAGGGACGCCGCGCGTTCATCGACCGCATGGACGACGGCGGGCTCGTGGACGGCGCGACCTGGCAGCGGGCCAAGGCGTGGGCGCTGCACCTCGGGCTGATCCTGGCCACGATGAACGACAACAATCCGCCCCTGGCTGCCGTGGGCACCCACGCGCTGGAGCAGGTGCTCTCCGAACAGGTCTGAGCCGCACGGGCGTCAGTCGAGGCTGCGCACGAAGTTCGTCCAACTCCGCGAGGCCGTCGGCCCCCGCTGCCCCTGGTAGTGGCTGCCGCGCGCGGTCGTCCCGTACGGGTGCTCGGCCGCGGAGCTGAGTTGGAAGAAGCACAGCTGCCCGATCCTCATCCCGGGCCACAGCTTGATGGGCAGGGTGGCGACGTTGCTCAACTCGAGCGTGACGTGCCCGGTGAACCCCGGATCGACGAAGCCGGCGGTCGCGTGCGTCAGCAGACCGAGGCGTCCAAGCGAGCTCTTGCCCTCGACGCGGGCGGCGAGGTCGTCCGGGAGGGTGACCTGCTCCAGCGTCGAGGCCAGCACGAACTCGCCGGGATGCAGGACGAACGGCTCGTCGGCGTCCACCTCGACGAGCCGTGTCAGCTCGGGCTGCTCCTCGGCGGGGTCGATGAACGGATACTTGTGGTTGTCGAAGAGCCGGAAGAAGCGGTCCAGGCGGACGTCCACGCTGGACGGCTGGATCATCGTTGCCTCGAAGGGCTCCAGGCGGACGCGGCCCGCGGCGAGCTGGGCGGCGATGTCTCGATCTGACAGCAGCACGCAGCGAGCCTAACGCCAGGACGCGATCCCGACCCACCGGAGGGGGCATCAAACCCTCACCCTCCCCTAGGGTGTGCGCGTGTCCTCCCCCGCTCCCGCGCCGAATGCGCCCTCCGCCGACACGGGCGCCGACACGGGCCCCGAACGGTCCGTGGGGCTCGCGTCCGGGGTGGGCGCCTACGTCATCTGGGGCTTCTTCCCGCTGCTCTTTCCCCTGCTACGGCCCGCCGGAGCCCTGGAGATCCTGGCGCACCGCATCATCTGGTCCCTCGCCGCACTGGGGCTCGTGTTGCTGGTGCTGCGCGGCGGCTGGGGTTGGCTGCGCCGGGCCGCCAGCCGCGAGGTGCTCGGATGGCTGGTCGCCGCATCCGTGCTGGTGGGGATCAACTGGCTGACGTTCATCTGGGCCGTGAACGCCAACCACGTCGTCGAGGCCAGCCTGGGTTATTTCATCAATCCTCTGGTCAACATCGTGCTGGGGGTCTGGCTGTTCGGCGAGCGCATGACGCGGGGCGGCCTCGCGGGCACGCTGCTCGCGTTCGCCGGCGTCGTCGTGATCGCGTGGGAGAACTGGCGCGGGCTGTGGGTCTCGCTGCTCCTGGCCGGCTCGTTCGCGCTCTACGGCACGGTCAAGAAGCGCGCCAAGCTCGGCTCCCTGCAGGGGCTGTTCGCCGAGTCGGGGCTCCTCGCGCCGCTCGCCCTCGGGTACTGGGCGTGGCTCGCGGTCACCGGGACCAGCCACTTCGGGGCGGACGCCGCGGCGTCCGGCCTGCTCGTGCTCGCCGGCGTCCTCACCGCCCTGCCGCTGTGGCTGTTCGCACTGGCGGCGCCGCGGCTGCCGTTCGGCGTCGTGGGCGTGCTGCAGTACTTGGGTCCGACCATTCAATTCCTGCTGGGCATCACGGTCTTCGGCCAGGTCGTGGGGGTGTCGTACTGGGCCGGTCTCGTGCTGGTGTGGGCGGGTTCGGCCGTCTACCTGAGCTCCGTGTGGACGCGCTCGCGGCGAGCCCGACCGCCGCGGCGTCCGACCCGGGAGCGTCCGAGCGAGCCGGAGCCGGGGTGCGCGCCGCCGACCTGAGCACTCAGGCGTCCGGCCACGTCCAGCCGTCCATGCGGCCGAGGAAGTCGTCGCCCGGGTCGCCCTCATAGCCGGCTTCGAAATGGGTGCAGCGCGCGGCGTGCAGCACCGCCAGCGCGTTGAACACACCCGAGGCGAATTCCTCGGCGAACAGGACGGCGAGCGCCTCGCGCTGCCCCGGTTCGAGCGCGGCGAGCAACTCGTTCATGGCCGGCTGGGACGGGTCGACGTCGGCGATCTCGTGGGCATTGGCGTTCCACACGCCGACGCGGACGCGCTCGGCACTGACCTGGCCCTGACCCTGTGCGCAGGACACGACCATGGCGTCGATCATCTGCCGGTAGAGCCAGCGGGGATCCTCGGTCATGGCTCCATCATGCCCAATGCCGCCGCTCAGTGGTCCTCGTTCGGATCGGACTCGGCGTTCGCCTGGGTGCGGTGCACCGTGCCGGGCACGTGATCCGGCGGCCCGTACAGCGTGTAGACCTTGAGGTCGTCCCGGCCGGTGTTGGTGATGTTGTGCCACGTGCCCGCGGGCACGAGCACGACGAAGTCGTCGCTGACGCGGCGGGTGTAGTTCAGGTCGTCTTGCGCTGGGCCCATCTGCACGCGGCCGCGACCCTGCTCGATGCGCAGGAACTGGTCGGTGTCGGGGTGGACCTCGAGGCCGATGTCGCCGCCGGGCGGGATCGACATGTAGGTCAGCTGGAGGTGCTCGCCGGTCCAGACCGCCTTGCGGAAGTGCTTGTTGCCCAAGGTCGCCTTCTCGACGTTCACCACGTAGGGCTGACGTCCGAAGTCCTTCTGGAACAACACCGGCTTTCGGGCGGGCGGGTTCGCTGGCGCCTCGGCCTCGACGCGGTCGGCTGCCTTCTGCTGCGCCGTTTCGATCGCGGGCGCCTCGTTCGCGGGCACGTCGGCACCGGCGGACCTGCCCGTCGCCGTCGCCTCGGCCTTCTCCGCGGCCTTCGCGTCGGCCTTCTTCGCAGCCTTGCGCGCCTTCTTCTCCTCGGCCTTCCGCTGCGCCTTGGCCTCCGCCTTGCGCGCCGCCTTCTTCTCGGCCACCTTGTCAGCCTTCTTGCCCATGCCGACCTCCTTCGTGAACCTCCCATGCTAGCCAACGGCTCCCCGCCGGGGGATCCCCGCGCCCGGCGGCGTGCCGAAGGGTAGCTGCCCGCGCGGTCGTCCGACTAGAGTCGGAAGCGTCGCGTGAGCGTCACGCGGCCGGCGCAACGCTCGCGTCCGGACAACGCAGAAGGACATTCCTGTGACCGAGAACACCGAACCTCTCAACGACGACGAGATCATCACCTCCGGCTCCGGCATCGAGACGCCCGCACCCCAGCCCTCCCACGACGCGGATGGGACTGACGGCGGCGACGCGGACGGCACCGACGGCGGCGACGCGGACGGCACCGACGGCGACAGCACCGACGGCACCGACGGCGACTCCCACGACGCCGACGGGACCGACGCCTGAGCGATGAGCCACCTTGAGCTGCTGTCCGGCGACTCCCGCACCTTCATCCGTGAGGTGTGGGGTCGCCGGATTCATGTCCACACCATGGCGGCCGACGACGTCGCCGGACTGTTCGACATCGAGCAGGCAGACCACCTGATCACCCAGACCGCCCTGCGGACGCCGCAGTTGCGGCTCGCCCAGTCCGGATCGGTGCTCGCCGAGTCGCGCTACACGCGAGAGGCGTCCATCGCCGGCAAGCCCATGACGGGGCTGATCGATCCGCGCAAGGTGCTCGACCTGTTCTCCGGGGGCGCGACCATTGTGTTCCAGGGCCTGCAGCGCTATTGGGAGCCGCTGCGCCAGCTCGTCCGCGGCCTGGAAACCGAGCTTGGCCATCCCTGCCAGGCCAATGCCTACCTCACGCCGCCCGGATCGCAGGGCTTCGCGCTGCACTCGGACAGCCACGACGTGTTCGTCTTCCAGACCTTCGGCGCCAAGGAGTGGGAGGTCCACGACGAAGCGGGCGCCCACCAGGTGTCGATGGTGCCGGGCACGTCGCTCTACCTGCCGACCGGCACGCCCCACATGGCGCGCACGCAGGCCACGGCGTCCCTGCATGTGACGGTCGGCATCAACCGCTACGTGTGGCGCGACCTCGTCCGCAGGGTTGTGGAGTCGGCGCTCGCGTCGGACGCCCTCGGCGAGCCGCTGCCCGCGGAGTTGTTCGCCGATCCGGACGCCCTCGCGGCCGCCCTGACCGAGCGGCTGTCCGACGTGGCCGACGCGGTGCGGGACGCCGACGTGGCGCCCATCCTGACCCGCTTCGAGCGGACCTTCGGCTCCGGACGCCAGCCCGTCCTCGGCGGCGCCCTGCTGGACCGGCTGGCCGTGGACTCTCTCACCGCCGACACGGCGCTGCGCCGGCGTCCGGGCAGCACCTGCGTGCTGCGACAAGACGGCGAGTCGCTGCAGTTGCTGCTCGGCGATCGTGTGCTGACCGTGCCCGGCCGGATTACCGCCGGCGTCGAGGCCGTCATGGGTCGGACGGGGGCATTCACGCCCTCTGATCTCGGGGAGGTGCTCGACGAGGTGAGCGCGCTGGTGCTCACCCGGCGGCTCGTGCGTGAGGGGCTGCTGGAAGTCGTGCGGTGATGCCGGCCGCCGGCACCCCGGCTGACCGCCCGCGAGGACCCGGACTGGCGGTCGACGTCGAGGCGTTTCCCGGCGGAGAGCCGGGACGGCGGTTCCGTTGCTCGGTGGCGAGCGAGGGACGCGGCGAGCCGCTCACGGCGACCGCGTCCACGGTACGGAACTTCCTGCTGGTGGAGGAGCCGGGCCCGTGGGGGCCGGCGCTGCTCACGTGTCACCGCCTGCCCGAGCGCCTGCGCGGCCGCATGGCCGAGTGGAACCGCCTGTTGGGCATCCGGCCGATGCTGATCCGCCGGCCCGGCCGCGGAGCGCCGGGGCCGCGGCGGGTGGTCGTCGTGAACGTGGTGCGCGGGTGGGCGCGCAGCGCCGTGGTGGACGACGTGGACGTGGTCGCGGATCTTGACCTGTCGGGGTTGTTGTCGGGACCGATGGATGCGCCCACCGCGACCGGCCCGGTGGCGTGGGAGCCGTGGGACGATCCGCTGCTGCTCGTGTGCACCCATGGTCGCCACGACGCGTGCTGCGCTGAGCGGGGACGTCCCCTGGCGGCGGCGCTGGCGTCACGGTGGCCGGAACTCGTGTGGGAGTGCTCGCACATGGGCGGGGACCGCTTCGCCGCCAACCTGCTCTGTCTGCCGGATGGGAACGCGTATGGGCGACTCGATGCGGAGACGGGTCCGGAGGTGGTCGCGGGGCACTTGGCGGGGCGGGTGTCGCTGGAGCATCATCGCGGCAGGACGACGGTTCCCTGGGTGGCGCAGGCGGCTGAGGCTGAGGTGCGTCGTCGCCTGGATGAGACCCGACTCGGCGCCGTGACATCGCGCGTGCTGACCCGGGATGCAGCCGGTGCCGACGTGGCGGTCGGGGTGGATGGCGCGGTGCACCGCGTGCGGGTGGATGTCACCCACACTCCCCCGGCGCAACTCACCTGCACCGCCGCGCGCCCCGCCCGGGCTCCGGCGTACGCCGTTCGCTCCCTGTCCGAGCAGGACGGCTCGGGCGCATCCTCCGAAATCCAGCACGGGATCGCACCAGAGGGCTTGCGAAACGATCCACACTGAATCTCGTGCTGGATATCGGTGGAATGGGGCCGCCCGGACACGGGGTGCACGCGCTCGATTTGGGAGCGCTCGGGCCACACGGGGGCCGACACGCACTCGATTTGGGAGCGCTCGGGCCACACGGGGGCCGACACGCACTCGATTTGGGAGCGCTCGGGCCACCCAGGGCTGACGTGCGCTGGATTTCGGAGGGCCGCCGGGACGACTCAGCGTGGCGGGGACTGGCAGGCCGGGCAGAACGAGAAGCCGCGCTCCTGGGCGGGCGGGCCGGCGTTCACCTTGGAGATCGCGGTGCCGCACCGGTGGCAGGGACGCCCGACACGGCCGAACGCCTCCCACTCCTCACCGGCGCCGGGCCGGTCGGGGCTGGGGCGGTAGCGGCCGGCCGCACTCCGGTCCCGAACCCGATCTCCATCCCGATCCGACCCTCGCCCCGTGACCAGGCTGCGCTCCATGAGGACCCGCGCACGTTCCACCAGAGCGACCAGCTCGACCGGTGACAGATCCGCCACCGGCGTCAGGGGATGGATGCGCTCCGCGTACAGCGACTCGGCCGCCCAGAGCGTGCCGATCCCAGCCAGGTTGCGCTGGTCGAGGAGCGCCGGCCCGATCGCCCCTCCGGCCGCCGCCACGTTGTCCGCCGCCCGTGCGGCGTCCCAGTTCGGCCCCAGCAGGTCGGGCCCCAAGTGCCCGATGAGCCGCCGCTCGTCCGCGGTGCGCGTGAGATCCAGCATGCCGAGGCTCCAGCCCGTCGCCCGCTTCGACGCCGTGGCCAGCACCGCGCGCAGCCGATGTCCGCCGGGCGGGCGTCCGGACGCCGGCCCGACCCGCCAGGAACCGTCCATCCGCAGGTGTGAATGCAGCGTCCATGCGGCGCCCGCCGGGGACACGAGCCGGTGCAACAGGTGCTTGCCGTGCGGCACGACAGCCACGGTCGACCAGCCCACCAGATCTGCCGTGGCCAGGCTGGGCCAGCGCAGGTCGCTGACCACGAGCACGTCACCGGCGAGCCCCTCGTGCAGGCGGCGGGCGCTCCGCCACACGGCATCACCCTCGGGCATCGAATCGCCCCGCCCCATTGCTCGTCACGCCCACAGGCTAACCTCGCGGTTCAGTGCCCGGGGGCAGGCCCCACCATGGCAGGCTGACTGCATGGAGACCCTGCCCTGGAGCGCCGGCACCTGGACCCACGAGCCCGTGCGCGCGGACACCGATGCCGATGCACTGATCGTCGAGCCCGCGGAGGGCTCCGACCTGTGGCGCATTACCTCATACGGCTTCATCCACGACGACGCCCCCGGCCTGCTCGCCGACCTGGAGGACGGCGGCGCCATGGAGGTCTCCTTCGTGCTCGGCGGCAGCGAGCAGTTCGACCAGGCCGGCATCCTGCTCCACGCGGACTCCGAGCACTGGGTGAAGGCCGGCGGGGGGGGGTGGGCCCGCGCGCGGGTTGGGGGGGGG
>JAKDIK010000326.1 GCA_030450535.1 Propionibacteriaceae bacterium | reverse complement strand
CCCGCGCGGTCGTCCGCTCACCTGGTCACCGCCGTGCTGGGCCGCTCCGTGCTGGCCCGCTCCGTCCTGGCCCGCTCCGTCCTGGCCTGCTGCATCCTGCTCGACGTCGTGTTCTCGGTCCTGATTGGTGGGGATGCCGAGCGCGGCCAGGTGCCGTCGGCCCCCGACGACGAGATCGGCGCGCGCGGCGGCGTTCCGCAGCTCGATGCTGGGCCGGCCCAAGTACCCGAACACGGTGATCATCGGTCGGACTCCTCGGCGGATGGTGATATCTGGCGGGCTGGCGTCGTGAGAGCGCCCTGAGTGCGCAGGACGCGGGCGGCTTCGGGATCGGCCGGGCGGTACTCGTGCCGGAACCCCGGGTGGTAGAGGTGGCTGCGGTGTTCGGGATCGGCGTCCGCCAGCGCCGGACCGACCAGGATGATCGTGTGTTTGTGGAAATGATGCTCGTGCATCGTGGCGCTGAGTTCATCGAGTCGGCAGCGCAGCAGCACCTCGTCGGGCCAGCTGACCCGGAAGCCGATGATCACCGGGGTCTCGGGCGGGTAGCCGCCGGCCAGGAGTTCCTCGGCGAGCACGCGGTTCCGGGCCGCTGAGAGGTAGAGCGCCATGGTGGTGCCGTGGCGGGCGAAGTCCCGGACGGTTTCGCGCGGCGGCATCGGCGTCCGCCCGCCCTCGAGCCGGGTGAGGATCAGCGACTGGGCCACTTCGGGCAGGGTGAGTTCCACCTCGGCCGCGGCGGCGGCGGCCGAGAAGGCGGAGACGCCCGGCAGGGACTCATACGTCACTCCCAGTCGCCGGCACAGGGCGCGTTGCTCGGCGGTGGCGCCGTAGAGTGCGGGGTCGCCGGTGTGGACGCGGGCGATGAGCAGCCCCTGGTCGCGTGCGCGCTCGTACAGCGGGGTCAGGGCCTCCAGGGGCAGGGACGCGGAGTCGACGAGCTCGGCGTCCGGCTTGCGGCCCGCCACGATCTCGGGGCTGACGAGCGACGAGGCCCAGATGATGATGTCGGCGTCGGCGATGACGCGGGCTCCGCGGACGGTGATGAGATCGGGCGCGCCCGGTCCGGCGCCCACGAAGACGACTCTGCCGCGCGTGCCACCGGTCGTTGGGCGGGGGGTGTCGCTCGGGATGTCACCGGGACCGAGACTGACGCTGGACGCGGGATCGGCGGCGTTCACAGTCGACCCCCCAGCGTGCTGCGCTCGGGAGACACGATGACGGTGGTGAAATAGGGCGCCTCCGTCATATCCTCGATGGCGGCGATACGCTGGCCCGGTAGGCCGACGTCCGTCCCGACCACAGCGTCGCGGCCGAGATCCGTCACGAGCTCCTTGAGGGGTGCGAAGTGACGTCCCGACTTGTACACGACGCAGGTGTCCGCGCTGGCCGCGACATCGACCAGCCGGCCGACGCCGCTCTTGAGCGGGATGAGGGCGAGCACCTCGTCGCCCTCAACCAGGGGTGTGCGCGACGCGGCGGCCAGGGCCTGCATGGCGGTGATGCCGGGGACGACCTCAACCCGCACGTCGGGCCGCTCAGCCAGCACCGTCGCGACGAGATAGCTGAACGTGGAGTAGATGCTGGGATCCCCGATGGTGGCGAACGACACGGTCGTCGCGCCCGCGCCATAGGCGTCCAGCGCGGCCCGCGCCGAGGCGGCCCAGGATGACGTCCGGTTGGCGGTGACGCCGGTGCGGTCCTTCATGACGAACGGCACCCGGACGATGCGCCCGGCCACCCCGGGGACGCCCGCTGTCACGATCGTCTCGGCGCGGCCGGGTCCGGTGGCGGACTCCTCGGTGCTCGGTACCAGGATGGCGTCGGAGGCCGCGAGAACGCGCGCAGCCTTGAGGGTCAGGAGTTCCGGGTCGCCCGGACCGACCCCGACCCCGACCAGGGTGAGGGGTGCGTCGCTCGCCGGTGGGCTCGTCATGGGTGTTTCCTTCCGGGTGAGAATTCATCGATCATAAGAAGTGTGGCAGTGAGGGCGAGGGCTGCGCAGACGGTCACTCGGGTGACCAGGCGCGCAGCAGCACGGACCGCGTCGGCGTCCGGGCGAGGCCCGTCGCGCTCCCCCAGGTTTCCTCGGGTCTCGACGCGTCCGGCGTAGACGTTCTCCCCGCCGAGACGGACGCCGAGGGCGCCGGCCCACGCCGCCTCGCACCAGCCGCCGTTGGGGCTGGGATGGTCGCGAGCGTCGCGCAGCCAGATCCGGGCGGTGTTCCACGTGGAACCACCGACGGTGGGTGCGAGGGCGCACGCCAGCGCGCCCGTCAGGCGCGCCGGGATCCAGTCGAGGGCGTCGTCGAGTCGGGCTGCGGCGGTCCCGAAACGCCGGTAGCGGGGGCTCCGGTGGCCGACCATGGCGTCCAGGGTGTTGATGGCCCGGTGCAGGAGCATGCCCGGCACGCCGGCGACGCTCCCCCACCAGAGGGTCGCGACCGCGGAGTCGGCGGTGTTCTCGGCCAGGGACTCCACGGTCGCCCGGCCCAGTTCGCCCGCGTCGAGCGCTGCGGGGTCGCGTCCACACAGGTGGGGCAGGCGCTGCCGGGCCCCGGCCAGGTCGTCGGACGCCAGGGCGTCGGCCATCCGCTCCCCCTCGCGGGCGAGCGAGCGCGCGCCGAGGCAGGCCCACGTGGCCAGGGCGGTCAGGAGGATGCCGGCGCGCGGCCGTGCGCGGTTCAGGGCGTCCGCTCCGACGCCCAGGGCGATCACGGGAACCAGGGTGGCCACGACGTGAACCACGCCCTGACCACGGGAATCGCCGTACGTTCTCGCCTCGACACACTGAGCCCAGCTGCCGAACCAGGCAACGGGGTGGTGTCGGCGCGGATACCCCAAGAGGGAATACCCGGCCAGCCCAAACACCAGGCCACCCGCGCGCCCGCGCCGCGGCGCGCGGCCTGGGTTTCGATGCCGCCGCGCTGGACTGGATGCTGCGTCGCTGCGGCCGTGATCTCGGCACCCTCACCGCGCTGTTCGCGCAACAGGCTCGCGCTTCGCTCGTCGCGCAGCG
>JAKDIK010000090.1 GCA_030450535.1 Propionibacteriaceae bacterium | reverse complement strand
CCCACCTGATCCGGTCTCCCACCCGAGCCAGTCCCACCTGATCCGGTCTCCCACCCGAGCCAGTCCCACCTGATCCGGTCTCCCACCTGAGCCAGCGCCCGGTGAGGACCTCTCCCGGCCGTCATTCTGCCGCTGTACCAATACCGTGTCGAGTTTTTCTCACTGAACAAGGTGCAATCATCGCTTCTCGTGATATCTTCGGGGGAGCCCGGGCGCTGTTGCCCGGCTCACGGCGAAAGGACCCTCATGGGGATGCGGATCGTGGTGGCGGCGGACAGCGCCGGCCTGGAGTACAAGGAAGCACTCAAGAAGGATCTCGAGGGTGACGAACGCGTCGATGAGGTCATCGACGTCGGGATCACCGCGGGGGAGGAGACCGACTATCCGCACGTCGCCGTCGCGGGAGCGCGGCTCATCGCTGAGGGCAAGGCCGATCGTGGCCTGTTCGTCTGCGGCACCGGCATGGGCGTGGCGATGGCCGCGAACAAGGTGCGCGGCATCCGCGCCTCGGTCGCTCACGACAGCTTCTCGGTCGAGCGGCTCGTGCTCTCCAACAACGCCCAGGTGCTGACGTTCGGGGAGCGCGTGATCGGTCTCGAGCTGGCCCGCCGGCTGGCGTCCGAGTGGCTCGACTACACCTTCGATCCGACCTCGTCCTCGGCGCCCAAGGTGGCCGCGCTCGAGGAGTACGACCGCGGCGACGCGTCCCACGACGACGTCGCCCACACCTGCGCCGGGGAAGAGGGCTGAGCATGTTCACCGAAACCATCGCCCTGTTCCTGCTCGGCCTGATCGCTGCCAGCGCGGGTGGCTACTTCGGCGCGGCCATCGGCGCCAACTTCGCCTTCACGCTGACCGGTGTCACGATCCTGTTCGCCTGGGGCATCTACGCCTCGACCGGCAGCGACGTCGGGTTCAACTACGCCGCGTTCGGTCCGTTCATGGGCCCGCACGTCGCCTTCGCCGGCGGTGTGGCGGCGGCCGCGTACGCCTACAAGAAGGGCTACATCGAGGATGGCCGGGACGCCTCGACGCCGCTCGCTCGCCTCGGCCGCGTCGACGTCCTGCTCGTCGGCGCCGCCTTCGGCGTGTTCGGCTACCTGTTCAACATCGGCTTGAGCTTCATCCCGTGGTTCGGCGGCCACATCGACAGCGTCGCGCTCACGGTCTTCACCAGCGGCGTGCTCGCGCGCGTGCTGTTCGCCGGCAGCCTCATGACCCCGGAGAAGTACAACCAGTCGTCGTCCTTCCTCGGCAAGATCGCGCCCAACGACACCGATCATTGGCTCCGCTATCAGGAAAAGCCCTCGCAGTTCCTCACCCTGGGCTTCTTCGCAGGCCTCCTGGCCGCTGCGGTCTCCGTCATGCTGGCGCACTTCGTGCCCGGTGCGGACGCCTGGGCCCAGACGCTGCCGTTCGCCATCTCGGCAATCATCATCGGGTTCCTGGTCCTGGGTGCTCCCATGCCCGTCCAGCACCACATCACGATCATCGCGGGCCTGGCCGCCGTGAAGTTCATGCCGGTCCTGGCCGGGGCGGGCTTCGCCTGGAATGGCCCGTGGGACGACGCCCTGTGGTTCACCGCCATCGGCGCCATCGGCATCGGTGCCGTCTTCGGCATGGTGTCGGCGTTCCTGGGCGAGATCCAGAGCCGTCTGTTCCACCAGCGCGGTCGCAGCCACATCGATCCGCCCGCCGCCGCCATCTGGATCGGCACCCTGCTGGTGCTGACCCTGTCCGGCAACTGAGCCTGTCCGGCAACGATCCGCTCCGCAACCAACCCTGATCCCGGAGGGACAGCGACATGGCACCGAAGGTCGACATCCTCAGCCAGCCCGAGGAGTTCTACGACGCCTACGTGTTCGACATGGACGGCACCATCTACCTGGGGGACGAGTTGCTCCCCGGCGCCGCCCGCCTGATCGGGGAGTTGCGGCGCCGCGGGATCCCGGTGCGCTTCCTCTCGAACAATCCCACCAAGGATCCCGATCAGTACGCGGCCAAGCTGGAGCGCCTCGGGCTGCCCACGCAGGTGGCCGACATCGCCAACACCATCGTCACCACCACGCGGTGGCTTCTCGACCACCACCCGGACGCCGTCTTGTTCGTGGTGGGCGAGGAGCCCCTGCAGCGCGCGCTGCGCGAGGCGGGGTTTCGGCTCAGCGAGGATCCGGCCGAGATCGACATCGTGGTCGCGTCGTACGACCGCACGTTCGACTACCGCAAGCTCCAGATCGCGTTCGACGCCATCTGGTTCCACCGGCGCGCCTTCCTCATCCAGACCAACCCCGACCGCTACTGCCCCTTCCCGGGTGGACGCGGCGAGCCCGACTGCGCCGCCATCACCGCCGCCATCGAGGCCTGCACCGGTCAGCCCTGCCGGGTGAGCCTCGGCAAGCCGTCCCCGCTGATGCTCACCGAGGCCCTGCGGGGGCTGGACGCCCGCGTGGAGCACAGCGTCATGGTGGGCGACCGCCTCGGCACCGACATCCAAATGGCCCTCGACACCTCCATGGTCTCGGCGCTGGTGCTGACCGGCGAGGCGAGCGCGGACGACGTCCGCGACCTGTCACCCGAGCACGTGCCCACCCACGTCCTCGACCGGATCGACCGGCTTGTCCCCGCCTGGGCGTGGGCCGAGCTGGGCTGGACCGACGCCGACGCCTGACCACCGCCCACCACGACAAGGAAGTCACCATGACCAAGAACAACGAGCAGTACGTCCTCGGCATCGACTACGGCACCGAGAGCTGCCGCGTCGCCCTGTTCGACCTGGCCGGCAAGCCGGTCTACTTTGCCGCGACGCCCTACACCACGTCCCATCCCCGGGCCGGGTGGGCCGAGCAGAGCCCGCGCGACTGGTGGAAGGCGCTGCAGGCGTCCGCCCACCGCGCGCTCGAGGGGGCCGGCGTCACCCCGGCCCAGATCGTCGGCATCAGCTACGACGCCACCACCATGACCGTGGTCGCGATGGACGCGAAGGGCCAGGAGATCCGTCCGGCCATCATGTGGATGGACGTCCGCGCCACCGAGCAGGCCGCCCGCGCCGAGCAGTCAACCTCCGTCGCCCGCCGCTACAACGGTGACGGAGCAGCCCCCGCCACTGCCGAGTGGTATCCCTTCAAGGCCGCGTGGCTCAAGGAGCGGGAGCCCGAGACGTACGCCGCGGCCCATCGGCTCGTGGACGCGCCCGACTGGCTCACCTACAAACTCACCGGCGAGTGGACGGTCAACATCAACTCCGCCGCGTTGCGCATGTACTACAACCGCGACGAGGGCGGCTGGCCGGTCGACTTCTACGAGACCATCGGCTGCGGCGACGTCTTCGACAAGCTGCCCGAGAACGTCGTCGACCTCGGCCGGCCCGTCGGCGGGCTCAGCACCATCGCTGCCCAGCTCCTCGGTCTCCTGCCGGGTACCCCGGTCGCCCAGGGCCCCGCGGACGCCTGGGCCGGCCAGATCGGCCTCGGCGTGGTCAACCCCGGCAAGATGGCGCTGATCACCGGATCCTCGCACGTGTTCACCGGCCAGACCGACGCTCCGATCCACGGGCAGGGCTTCTTCGGCGCGTACACCGACGGTGTCGCGCCCGGCCAGTACACCGTCGAGGGCGGTCAGGTCTCCACCGGCTCGGTCATGAAGTGGTACAAGGATCACTTCGCCGCCGACATCGCCGAGGCCGCCGACAAGCTCGGACTGAACGTCTACGACATCCTCAACGAGAAGGCCAAGGACATTCCGCCGGGCTGCGACGGCCTCATCGTCAACGAGTACTTCCAGGGCAACCGGACGCCCTACACCGACTCCAAGGCGCGCGGCATGTTCTGGGGGCTGTCCCTCATGCACACTCCCGCCCACCTCTACAAGGCGATCCAGGAGGGCATCTGCTACGGCACCGCCCACAATCTCCGCGCCATGGAGGACGCGGGCATGCACGTCGATGAGGTGGTGGCCTGCGGCGGCATGACCAAGAGCCGTGGCCTCATGCAGATGCACGCCGACGTCATGAACAAGCCCATCACCCTGACCGAGGTGGGGGACGCCGTGGCGCTGGGCAGCGCGATGCTCGCGGCGATGGGGGCCGGGGTGTACGCCGACCTCTCCGAGGCGGCCGACCATATGGTGCACGAGCTCGACACCATCGAGCCCAACGCCGACAAGCACGAGCAGTACGCCTACTACCTCGACAAGTACATGGCCGCCTGGCCCCAGATGCAAGAGTTGACCCACGACCTCGTCGACCACGAGGCAGCGAAGTGAGGGTGGAGGGATCATGTCGGAACTGATCGAACGGGCGCTGGCCGACGCCAGCCAAACCCGCGTCGTGGTGATCGCCGAGGGGGCCCTCGCGCAGAGCGCTGAGGTCTTCCGTGACCTGTTCGGGGACGCCCGCGCGGTCGTCGTCGGCGATGAGCGCACGATGGCGGTGGCGGGCAACGAGGTCGTCCGCGTGCTGCGCGGGGCCGGCGTGGAGCAGGCCGAGCCACACGTGTTCCCCGGCAGCCCCGAGCTGTACGCCAAGTACGAGAACTGCGAGGCGCTGCGCGATGCGCTGGCCGGCGTGGACGCCATCCCGGTTGCCGTCGGCGCCGGCACGCTCAACGACATCGTCAAGCGCGCCGCCGGCGAGCTCGAACGTCCCTATCTGCAGATCGGGACTGCGGCGTCCATGGACGGGTACACCGCTTTCGGGTCGTCCATCGCGCTGGACGGGTTCAAGCAGACCCTGTCGTGCCCGGCCTGCACGGGCAGCATCTCTGATCTCTCCATCATGGCGGCGGCGCCGCAGGTGATGACGGCGTCCGGCTACGGCGACCTGCTCGGCAAGGTGCCCGCCGGGGCCGACTGGATGATCGCCGACGCCCTGGGCATTGAGCCGATCGACGCGGGCGTCTGGGATCTCGTGCAGGGCCCCCTGCGGGCCTCGCTGGCCCGCCCCGAGGCGTTGGCCGCCGGCGACGTCGGGGCCACCGGCGAGCTGGCCGAGGGCCTGGTGATGTCGGGGCTGGCGATGCAGGCGCACGAGTCGTCGCGCCCGGCGTCCGGTGCCGAACATCAGTTCAGCCACCTGTGGGAGATGGAGGGCCACGGCGTCGACATCGCCCCGCGGCGGCTCAGCCACGGCTTCAAGGTCGGCGTCGGTTCCGTGGCGATCGCGGCCCTCTACGAGGCGCTGCTCGACCGCGACCTCGACGCCCTCGACGTGGACGCCCTCATCGCCACTTGGCCCACGCGTGAGCAGTTGGAGGCGCACGTTCGCGAGCTGCACCCCGATCCGCAGCTGGTGGAGGAGACGGTCGTCCAGGCGCTGGCCAAGTGGGTCACGCCCGAGCAGCTCGCCGAGCGCGTCGCGCTCGTCCAGCGGGTGTGGCCCGACCTGGCACCCCGGCTGACCCAGCAGCTCATGCCCGCCGCCGAGCTGCAGCGCATGCTGCGCGCCGTCGGGGCGCCGGCGCACCCGTCCGACATCGGGCTGGACTGGCAGCGCTTCACCGACACCTACGTTCGCTCCCAGATGATCCGCAAGCGCTACACCGTGCTCGATCTGGCCCTGGAGCTGGGCCTGCTCAACGAGCTGGTGGACGAGTTGTTCGCCCCGGACGGTTTCTGGGGCCGGCAACGGCCATGATGACCAAGGAGACAACGATGTCCGACACCTACCTGATGGGAATCGATTTCGGCACGAGCGGCGTGCGGGTCGGAATCTTCGACGCCGCGGGCACGCCCAAGGTGTTCAAGAGCGAGGAGTTCGAGACGAGCTTCCCGCGCGGCGGCTGGGCCGAGCAGGATCCGGCGGTGTGGTGGGAGAGCTTCGCGAAGGCCGCCACCGCGGCGGTCGCCGAGTCCGGCCTCGCGCCGGAACAGATCGTCGGGGTGTCCACCGATGCCACGTCGGCCACCGTCGTGGTGGTGGGCGAGGACGGCACGCCGCTGCGCCCGGCGATCATGTGGATGGACGTCCGTGCCGCCGACCAGGCCGCCCGGGTGGCGGCCAGCGGTGACGAGGCGCTCAAGTACTGCGGTCACGGCGACGTGTCCGCGGAATGGGGGCTGCCGAAGGCCCTGTGGCTGAAGGAGCAGGAGCCCGACACGTGGCAGCGCGCGCGCTACGTGGTCGACTGCAACGACTGGATCACCCACCGCCTCACCGGCGAGTGGGCGTCCTCGGTCAACATCCTTGCCGCGAAGTACTTCCACGACCGGGACGCCGGCGGGCACGCGCGCACGCTGCTGGAGAAGCTCGACTTCACCGAATTCCTCGACAAGGTGCCGGAGCGCGTCCTCAACCTCGGCGACGTGGTCGGCGAGCTGCGCTCCGACGTCGCACGGGAGATCGGCCTGGCACCCGGCACGCCGGTGGCCATGGGCGCGATCGACGCCTACTCCGGCGCCCTGGGCCTCGGCGTCGTCGAGCCCGGCACGATGGCGCTCATCACCGGCTCGTCGCACGTCATGATCGGCCAGAGCGCCGAGCCCGTCCACGGCACCGGATTCTGGGGCTCCTACACCGACGCCATGATCCCGGGCGCCTATACCGTCGAGGCGGGGCAGGCGTCCACGGGATCGGTCGTCCGCTGGTTCAAGGCACGGTTCGCCAGCGAGGAGGCCCTGCGCGGCGCCCGGGAGGGCCGCGACACCTACGACATCCTCACCGAGGAGGCGCAGACGCTCCCCATCGGTTCGGACGGCCTCGTGTGGCTCGACTACTTCCAGGGCAACCGCTCGCCGCACACCGATCCGCTGGTTCGCGGGGCGCTGTGGGGTCTGGGGCTCGGGCACTCCGCGGCGCACCTGTTCCGCTCGCTGCTGGAGAGCATCTGCTACGGCTCGGAGTCCATCTTCGCCGCGATGCGCGAGCAGGGCTACGACCCCAGCAACCTCGTCATCACCGGCGGGCCCACGAAGAACCGCATGTGGATGCAGATGCACGCCGACGTGTCGAACGCCCCCGTGCAGCTCACGAAGGTGCCGGACGGCCCCTCGCTCGGCTCGGCGATCCTCGCGTCGGTGGGCGCCGGCGTCCACCCGGACGTCACCGCGGCGGCCAAGGCGATGGTGCAGGTCGTCGAGACGATCGAGCCCGACCCGGAGGCGCACGAGAAGTACGCCTTCTTCCAGGCCCAGTACGAGGCCACGTACCCAGCGTTGAAGGACCTGATGCACACGATGACGAAGAAGATGGAGAACAACTCATGACCTCGATGGTCGTGCTCGGTTCGGGCATCATGGCGACGGCGCTCGCCACCCCTCTGGCCGACAACGGGCACGAGGTCCGCCTCGTCGGGACGCACTTGGACCGCGAGATCATCGACTCGATCAAGGCCACCGGCGTCCACCCGAACCTCGGGCTGGCCGTGCCCGCAGGCGTCACCGCCTACCAGCTGGAGGAGGCCGCGCAGGCCTTCGACGGCGTCGACCACGTGATGAGCGGGGTCAACAGCTTCGGCGTCGACTGGGCGGGCGAGCAGCTCGCCGGGCTGCTGCGGCCCGGCATGCACGTGATCTCGCTGGCCAAGGGCATGCAGGCGGACGCTGACGGCAACCTCACGATCCTGCCGGTGGCCCTGCGCAATCACGTCCCCGAGGTGCTTCGCGACCAGGTGACCTGGTCGGCGATCGCCGGGCCGTCCATCGCCGGCGAGGTCGCCGTCCGGCGCCACACGTCGGTGGTCTTCACCGGCGAGGACGCCTCGCAGTTGGCCGCCTGGCGCGAAATGTTCGCGACGGACGCCTACCACGTCTGGCTCAACACCGACTTCGTCGGCGTCGAGGTGTGCGCGGCGACGAAGAACTGCTACGCGCTCGGGGCGGGTTTCGCCCAGGGGCTCCTGGACGCCCTCGGCGACGCCGCCGGGGATCGCTACGTGAACTTCAACTACGGCGCGGCGCTGTTCGGCCAGGCGTCGATCGAGATGACCCAGTTCATGGAACTGCTCGGCGGCGAGCGCACCACGCCGCTCGGCCTGCCGGGTATCGGGGACTGCTTCGTCACGTCGATGGGCGGGCGCAACGTGCGCGTCGGACGGCTCGTCGGCAGCGGCCTGACGTTCAGCGAGGCGCGGGCGCAGATGCCCGGCGTGACGCTCGAGGGGGCGGCCGCGATCGCGGTCATCGGCGCCGCGCTCGTCCGGCTCACCGAGCGCGGGGTCGTGCCGGCCGAGCGGTTCCCACTGCTGCGGCACCTGTACGAGGTGGTCGCGCTCGACGGCCCCGTGGACGTGCCGTGGGAGACGTTCTTCGGCGGCGACGGCAGCGGCTCCTGAGGTCCGGACGCCCCCGCGCGCGGGGGCGTCGGGGTCTGCATGCGTTCGCCGGGCCGCACCTTGTAAGGTTGCCCCTGGTCCTGACGAGGCGAGGGGAAGCGTTGAACGAGTCGGTGGTGGTCATCGGGAACTTCGACGGCGTTCACCCCGGTCACGCCGAGGTGCTGCATCGGGCCCGTGAGATCGGGGCCGGGTTGCCGGTGGTGGTGCTCACGTTCTGGCCGCACCCCGCCTCCGTGGTGCGGCCCGGCGGTGGACCCAAGCTGCTGACACGTCTGGCCGAACGGGTGGCCCTGCTGAAGGAGGCCGGAGCCGACGACGTCCACGTCATCGACTTCACCCCCGAGTTCGCGGGCCAGAGCCCCTCCGCCTTCGTGGACCACTACGTGGAGCCCTTGGGGCCGGCCTACGTGGTGGTGGGGGAGAACTTCCGCTTTGGGCACCGCGCGGCCGGTACGGTCGCCACCCTGGCCGAGCTGGCCCGGGGTCGCTTCGAGGTGGTCGCCCTGCCGTTGGTGCACGTGGGCGACGAGGAGACCTGCAGTTCGGCGGTGCGGACTGCGCTGGACGACGGCGACGTGCGGCACGCTGCGTCCCTGCTGGGGCGGCCCTTCCGGTTCACCGGGACCGTCCGTCACGGTGACCACCGCGGCCGCGAGCTCGGCTTCCCGACCGCCAACCTGCCCGTGCCCGCCGAGCTCGCGTGCCCCGCGG
>JAKDIK010000325.1 GCA_030450535.1 Propionibacteriaceae bacterium | reverse complement strand
CCGCGGTGACCTGCTGGGTGGCGTGGTCCAGGGCTGACAGTGCCGCGTGGGCCTGTGCTGGGAGCAGCGAGGGGAGTGTCGGTGAAGCCATGCTTCATCATATACCCTTCTATGTTCGAATACAAGTCCCGCTCACGCTCAAAACCGGCGCTGCTGCGGGAAAAAATCTACGGTTTCGGTCGGGACTCCCAGCCGGACGGGCATCCAGCCCTGACGCCCGAGATGCTGGCGGAGTTTCAGCGTGGCGACCACCCGCATCTGAGCAGGTGGTCATGTCGCCGTCATCGCGCCAACTGAAGTAATCGCGGGCCAACCACGCCATGTCGCCGGAGCCGCACTCGGGTTGAGATGGGTCTCGATCCGCACTGATGGCGAGGTTCCTCGCGTGCTGGAGCCGAGGCGATGTGGCAGCATGATGCAGTCCGGAGGGAGGGCCGCATGGCTGAGGTTTTCGACTGCCTGACCAAGAAGGAAACGATCAGTCTGCGCGCTACCGAGCGGCAGAAGGCACTGCTGCGTCGAGCGGCCGAGGCCACAGATCAATCGTTGGCCGGGTTCGTCCGGGGGAGTGCCGTCGAGCAGGCCGAGCGGGTGCTGGCTGAGCGGCACTGGTTCGTCGCCACGGACGAGCAGCGGGACGAGTTCATCAGCGAGCTGGACGCGTCACCCTCCGTGGCCCACCATTTCGACCAACTGTTCTCGCGCCCCTCCCGCTTCTCTCGCGACACCGACTGAGTTGGTCGCCTCCCGCCCGGACGCCCGCGCCGCCCGTCCGACGGCACGAACCGCCGGCCAGCCCACCCTGCTTGACGGATTGTCGGACGCGGCGTCTACCATGCATTCGTAAGCTAGTTCGAATGAGAGGTGGTGAGCGCGCATGCCCGTCATCGCCCACGTCGACATGGATGCCTTCTACGTCGAGGTCGCGCTCCGGGAGCGTCCCGAGTTGCGCGGGCGTCCGGTGTGGGTCGGGGGCGCGACGCGCGGAGTCGTGCTGTCGGCCTCATACGAGGCCCGCGCGTACGGCGTCGAGGGCGGCATGTCGTCCACCAAAGCCCGCAGGCTCTGCCCGGACGCCGTGGCCATCCGCCCCGACTACGACGCCTACGAGGAGGTCTCCGACGGGGTGTTCGAGATCTTCGCCACCATCACGCCGAGCGTCGAAAAGGTCTCCCTCGACGAGGCGTTCCTCGATCTGAGTGGCGCCGGCCGCCGGCTCGGCAGCCCCGCCGAGGTGGGCGAACTCATCCGCGCCCTGGTCGCCGACGAGCAGGGTGTGCCGTGCTCGGTGGGCATCGCGCCGACGAAGCTCATCGCGAAGATGGGGTCGAACGCCGCCAAGCCGAACGGGCTGGTGCAGGTGCACCCGGGCGAGGTGGTGAGCTTCCTCCACCCCAAGCCCGTCGAGCGCATCTGGGGCGTCGGCCCCGCGACCACCGGCGCGCTGCACAAGCTCGGCCTGGTCACCATCGGCGACGTCGCCCACACGCCGAAGTCGACGCTGCAGCGCGCGTTTGGCGCCCGGGCGGGCGGCGAGCTGTGGGAACTCGCCTGGGGTATCGACGGACGTCGCGTCACGGCCACCGCGGGGGAGCGCAGCGTCGGCAACCAGGAAACCTTCGACCGCGACACCGACGATCCCACCCTCATCGCCACCGAGCTGCTGCGGGTCAGCGCCAGAGTGGCCTCGCGGCTGCGCAGGGCCGGACTGGTGGGCCGCACCGTCACCCTCACGCTGCGCTTCGCCGACTTCCGCACGGTTCAGAAATCGCTGACCCTGAAGGCCCCCACCGACGGCACGGACGCCATCCACGCGGCCGCGCTCTCCCTGCTGCGCGCCTTCCGGCTGGAGCGGCCGCGGATCCGGCGCGTGGGCGTCCGGGTCGAGGGCGTGACGGACGCCGACCGGGTCGCGACCCAACCCGCCCTTGACGAGCCGGAACACGGCTGGCGCGACGCCGAACGGGCCGCGGACGCCGTCGTCGCGCGTTTCGGGCCGCACACCGTCTCGCGGGCCACATTGACCCGCAGAGCCGGTTCCGTTTGACAGCGGCGCGGCATACACTGGGCGGACACATGGAACCACCGAGGAGGGAGGCGTCATGGCACTGTCCGAGAAGGAGCAGCGGCTACTCGAACAGCTCGAGGCTGCCCTCGCCGCGGAAGACCCCAAGTTCGCCAGCACGCTGCGGGGTTCAACGAACCGCAAACTCCACCGTCGAGGCGCCGCCCTCGCCGGGGTGGGGTTCGTCGCCGGCGTGGTCGCCCTCGTCGCCGGCATGCAGTTCGGGTGGTGGATCAGCGTCCTCGGTTTCATCCTCATGTTCGCCTCCACCATCGTCGCGCTGAGCGCGTGGCGCCACGTGGACGCCACCGGTCACCACGAAGCGACCGGTCCCGACAAGGCGTTCACCGACCGGCCACGGCGTCCGGGCGAAGACCTGTCCTGATCCCGGGTCACGCCCACCACGCACCGCCCACCACGCACCGAAGAACTCACGAGGACGGCCCGGGGCCGTCCTCGTCGCTGTCCCCGCCAGGCCGCTCGAGCGCCAGGCCGCTCGCGCGCCGGTGTGTCGGGTGCCGGGGTGCCGGGCTGCCGGGCAGATCGGTGCGTCCTCAGCGCCGCCGCGTGGGCAGGGCCGTGACGATGAGGCGGACCTCGTCGCCCCAGACGCCGCCGGCGTCGTAGGCGTCCGGCTGATCGAACATCGCCCGCTCGGCCGCCAGCGCCAACCGGCGCAGCGCGGCCACGGCCGCGGGATCCTCCAGGCGCCCGGCCAGCACCTCCGCCGCGAAGCGCGGCGAGCCCGCCGGCCAGTCGAGCCGGGCGTCGGTGACGGATTCGCGGATCTCGTCCCACGCGTCCAGCGTGTTGGTGCGCGCGTCGCCGCCGCCCGCGAGGCGGCGGTGGCGGCGTCGGGCCCGCAGCACCCGCGGCGCCACCAGACCGGCGACCCCCAGCGCGAGCAGCAGGCCCACCAGGATCCACCAGCCCGCCATCGCGCCGCCAGCGGATTC
>JAKDIK010000324.1 GCA_030450535.1 Propionibacteriaceae bacterium | reverse complement strand
GATCGGGACGGCGCCGCTCGTGCCGGTCGCCGAGCTGACGACTGTGCGCACCGAGACGGCGCTGCTGGTGGACGACGTGGTGGCCGGGTGGCTCGCCCGCGACGAGGTGTCCGCGCGCGAGGTGGGCGGGCGAAGCGCGGCGGCGCTGGAGCTGGCGTGGCTTGAGCTGGAGGTCGAACTGCTCCCCGGCGTCGATGCGTCCCTGCTGGCCCAACTCAGTGCCGCCATCCTGGCCGGGGGCGCCCGGCCGGCGGGGCACGCGTCCAAGGCCGCCCGCGTCCTCGCCGCGACCGGGAAAAGCCTCGCGGAAGACCACGGCCCGAGTGCCGGCGCGGTGTTGCTCGCGTACGCGGGTCGCCAGGTCGGCATCCTGCAGGCGATGGACGCCGGCGTCCGGGTCGATGCACCGGACGCGGTGCACAAGTCTCGCGTCGCCACCCGGCGGCTGCGCAGCCTGCTGCGGACGTTCGCCGACTTCTGGGACGCCGAGACCGCGACCGGGCTGCGCGAGGAGCTGAGCTGGCTGGCTGGTCTGCTGGGCGATCCGCGCGATGCCGAGGTGCTCGCCGAGGAATTCGGCGACTTGTTCGCCGAACTCGGGCCGGACACTCTCGATCCGGCCGTGCCCCGCCGCGTGCTGACGCACCTGAGCGCCGAGCACGACCGCGGCCACGGCGTCCTGGTGGCGGCCTTGGCCACGCCGCGGGCCGCGGCCCTGCGCGACGCCCTGATGCAACTGTTGGTGGAGCCGCCGCTGACCGAACGCGCGCAGGCCCCGTCGTCCGAGCTGACGGGCGCCCTGGAGCGCGCCATCGGGCGGGTGGAACGGCTGCGCGAGCGGGCGCTGCGGCGTCCGGGCAGGCTGGAGCGCTGGCACGACGTCCGCAAGGCAGCCAAGGCGGTGCGCTACTGCACCGAGGCGCTGGCCGACGTGGAGGGTGGGAATTTCGCCGAGCGGGCGGCGGCGTGGGAGGCGGTGACCGAGGCGTTCGGGACGCTCCAGGACGCGTTGGTGGCGACTGAGCTGCTCACCGCGCTGGCGGAGTCCGACCCCGACGGCCGCGACGAGGCGTGGGCAGTGCTGCTGGACATCCAGTCCGACCGGGCCAGCACCGCGCTGGCGCAGGGGCGGGGCGTCCTGTCGGCGGCGTTGGCAGACCGCCGGGCTCAGTCGTCCGGCGAGGCGTGAGGCTCGGCCTCGCGGCGGGCGGCGTGGCGGTCCCACGTCTCGAAGAGCACGTGACCTGCCACGAGGATGCCGAACATCGGAAGGACGTAGGCGACCATGGTGATGGTGAATCCGCGCAGGGCGTCGTGGTCGGTGGCGAGCAGCAGCACGTAGATCGAGTAGGCAGCGTAGAAGCCGACGAACAGCAGGCCCTCGGAGCGGTGGATCAGCGAGCCGGTGAAGGCGATCGGGATGAGCAGCAGGGAGACGGCCAGCATGATCGGGATGTCGAACGCCACGGCGCTGTCGGGCACCGGGATGCCGCCGGCGAACAGGGCCGGGCCGCCGAGGACCAGCCCGATGTTGGCGATGTTGGAGCCCACGACGTTGCCGAAGGCCATGTCCCTTTCGCCACGGCGGGCGGCGATGACGGACGCCGCGAGTTCGGGCAAGGATGTTCCCACGGCGACGACGGTCAGGCCGATGACGAGCTGACTGACGCCGAACGCCGTGGCGATCATGGTGGCGCCGTCGACCAGCAGGTTCGCGCCGAGGACCAGCAACCCGACGCCGGCCACGACGAATGCCACGGAGGCGAGCGCGGACGGCTTCTTCTCGGGCTTGGTGGACGCGTCCGGCAGGGTGGCCGCACGGCCGCGGATCACCGACCACACCATGTGGCCGACGAACAGGCCGAGCAGCACGACGCCCTCGATCGGGCCGACGGCGCCGTCGAGGCTGAAGACCAGCACCAGCACGCTGAGCACGGCGAGGAACGGCAGGTCGAACCGGAGCATCGGCTTCTTGACCACCACCGAACCGACGACCGCCGTGACGCCCAGTACGAGCAGGACGTTGGCGATGTTGCTGCCCACCACGTTGCCGACAGCCAGCTCGGGCTCGCCGCGCAGGACCGCGCCCAGGGTGACGGCGAATTCCGGGGCGCTGGTGGCGACCGACACCACCGTCAGACCCACAACCAGCGGTGAAATGCCCAGCCGGGACGCCAGCGCGGACGCCCCGCGCACGAGCGCCTCGCCGCCGCCGACGAGCAGGATGAGACCACCGAGGACGGCCAGGATGTCGAAGACGCTCACCCGCGCAGCCTACGGGCCCGCAAGTGCCATGAGCGTTAGGCACGTGGCGATCTGGGCAGCCGCGATCGGCGGGGATCAGGGGCGGGCGCGGATCGGGGGCTCAACGTCCGATCGGCGCGAACGTGGCCTGCGTGATTCCCGCGAGGTCGTCCGGGGCGAGCTCGACCTGGAGGCCGCGCCTCCCGCCGGACACCACCACGGTGTCGAAGAGCTGGGCGGTCTCGTCGATGACGGTGGGCAACTCGTGCTTCTGGCCGACGGGGGAGACGCCGCCGACCACGTAGCCGGTGCTCCGCTCGGCCACTGCGGGCTCAGCCATCTCCGTCTTCTTGACGCCCAGCGCCACGGCCATCGCCTTGAGGTCGAGATGCCCGGCGACCGGAACGACGGCGCAGGCCAGCTCCCGACCTCCGGCCGACACGATCAGCGTCTTGAACACCTGCGCGGCGTCGCGTCCGGTCTCTCGCACCACCTCGGCGCCGAAGTCGGTGGCGTCGTCCCGATGGGTGTACTCCAGGGCCGTGTACGTGATGCCTGCGTCGATCAGCGCGTCGGTGGCGGGCGTGCCCCCGGGGGTGCGTGACGTGTTCTTCCGGGCCATGGCTCCATCCTCGCAGCGTTGCGCAGGGTGTCGCGCAGGGATGCAGGGTGTCGCGCAGGGGTGCGGTCCGATTTGGACCCGACTTTCTGTCGCCCAGGCGCCAGAAAGTCGGGTGCCAACCACGCCCCCCGCGGGGGACTCAGCCGCACGCCCCGC
>JAKDIK010000012.1 GCA_030450535.1 Propionibacteriaceae bacterium | reverse complement strand
AGGACGTACGGCTGCAGAATCCCGATCCCGTACCCGAGCAGGCCGACGAGGACGACGAGCAGGACGGAGCGCAGGCGGGTCACGCCCGGCAGCCTATCCGCGGCGGGTCGGGGGTGGTGGTGGGCGACGGTGCGTGACGATTCGGCTGCACTCGATTCGGATCCGAGCGCCCGGCCACGCTCAGCGGGGTGGTGAGCGCCCACTCACTGCAGCCTTTTCGTCACCTCGCCTCCTCCAGCGCCTACGGAAGGCTCAGCGACGCCCCCAGCGGATCAGCCGTTGTCTCCCACCCCGCCAGCGATCCGAGCGGCACAGGATCCTCGATGACACCGGCGAAACCGCCGGCGCCGTCCTCGTAACGGAATCCGAGCGCGACCAGCGAACCCTCGGCGGTGCGTACGACCTTGCCTGCGTACAGGTCCGGCGGCAGCAGCAGGGCGGCCCGATCGAGAGCCACGGGGCCGAGCGGGCCGGACGCCGGTGCGATCCAGACGCCCCCCACCTGGCCCGCTGCGCGACGCTGTGCGGAGAGCTCGGGGGTACGGCAGGAGAAGACCATCGCGTGCGCCCCCTCGTCCGCGACCGGATGCGCCACCTCGAGCTGGCCGAATCCCGGCCCGCTGGTCGGCAGCGGCGCCCGGACCTCCCAGGACCGCAGGTCCTCGGAGACGGCGTGCCCGATGACGCCGCGCTCGTCCGCCGGGCCCTCGTGACGGCGCGCGGTGAACAGCATGTGCCAACCGTCGCCGTCCGGATCGCGCAACACCCACGGGTCCCGGCAGGCCACGTCGAACCAGTCGTAGTCGGTCGGCGTCTCGTACCACCGGGCGTCGGCCTCGACCACCGGTTGGCCCACCCTCGTCCAGGTGTGCAGATCGGGGGAGGTGGCCGCAAAGATGCGCTGCACCAGACCCCGCTCCGCGATGGACGTGCCGGTGTAGAACATCCACCACAGGTCGCCGTCGCGCACGATCGAGCCGGTCCAGGTCGTGTAGTCATCCAACCCGCCCTCGGCGGGACCGAACGCGTCATCGAGCACCTCCCAGTCGACCAGGTCGGTGGAGACCGCGTGCCCGATCCGCACATTCCAGTGCCGCAGGTCCGGGTCGCCAAGACTGCGGGGCGCCTTGAGGAAGAACAGATGATGGCGTTCCCCGTCGTGGGCGGTCCAGAAATCCCAGACCCAGTGGTCGGGCAGCGTGAGCATTGGCGTTCATCCTTCGTTCGGTGGTGCGGATCGACTGAGCGGTGGCGAGGTGCTGAGGACGTCTTACGCCGCGGGCGGCGGGCCGATGGATTGCCGCGGGATCGCGGGGCAGTGCTGGAGCACCGGCTCCTCGGATTCGGCGGTCCCGCCGGGCGCAAGGAGCCGCAGGAGACGCTCGGCCGCCCACTGGCCCATCTCGAGGTGAGGCAGCGCCATGGTCGTCAGTGCGGGGTAAAGGCCCTCCGCGACGTAGGGCTGGTTGTCGAACCCGACGATGGACACATCGTCGGGGATGCGCAGCCCCCGCTCGGCTGCCGCACGGTAGGCGCCCATCGCCATGCGGTCGTTGAAGCAGAAGACGCCGGTGGGGGGGTCGTCCAGGTCCAAGAGCTGTCGGACGGCGCGGTACCCGCCCTCGGACTCGGAGAGTTCCGTGACGATGAGGCGCGGGTCCTTGCGGACGCCGGCCGCGGCAAGCGCGTCCTCGTAGCCCTCCAGGCGGAGCCGGGTTGCGGGGATGGGATCCTCGTTGAGGGCGAACCCCACCCGGCGGTGGCCGGCGTCGAGGAGCAGTTGTGTTGCTTCGCGGCCGGCCCGGCGCTCGTCGGGCACGATGGCGGGTGGTTCACCGTGGGGGGTGCGGCAGTTGATGAGCACGGTGGCGAAGCTGTCCAGATCGACGGGAAGGCGCACCACCTGGTGATACATCGGGGCGTAGAGGACGCCATCCACCTGGGTGGCCGAGAGGGCCTCCACCTCGCGCTGTTCTACCCGATGATCGCCGCCGCTGCTGAGCAGCACCAAAGTCATCCCGTGTTCCTGCAACACCTCCTGCGCCCCGAGGATCATCCGGCCCGCGTGGGGGGTGGTGGCGGAGTGATCGGTGAGGAATCCGATCAATCCGCTCCGTTGGGTGCGCAAGGCCTTCGCCACGCGGCTGGCGCGGTAGCCCAGCCGATCAGCCGCCTCGTGGACCCGGGCCCGGGTTGCGGAGCTGACGCGCGCCTCGGAAACGTCGTTCAGCACGTGCGAGACGGTGGTCGTGGAGACCCCCGCCACCGCCGCGACGTCCTTGATGCCCACGCGCCCCGCACCCCTGGCCGTGCCGGTCATCCCGTCCTCCTCCTGTTCCGACCGCTCACTCGTCCCACAGGCCGTGCTCCGGCCAGCGGCGAGGCAGCCGGTCGGCGACGGGTGGCAAGGAGTGCGGGGCGTGTGGGTGCGCCTGGTACCAGTAGGCGACCGAGGAGTAGTCGTTGCCCTGATCGTTCGCGTGCCCGTGTTCGATGGAGAAACGAAGCGATGTCTCGAAGCGAACCGGATCCTCAATGTGGAAACGGTACATGCTCCACAGCCCGAAGTGTTCCTGTGGGCTGCTCGCGAGGGAGATCCCGTGGTACGGCCCGGCGTAGGCACCACTGGGGAATCCCCAGGCGGCCCCGAAATAGTCCTCGGTGCCCGTGCCGTGCATCGACGGCGGCCACTCCTCGCCGTCGATGAAGAACATGTCGTCGCCCTCGCCCGGCCAGCTGTACACCTGATTCGACGCATCGAAGTTGTCGATGCTGAGCACGCAGCCCACGTAGTGGCCCTTGCCGGTGATGTCGGCGATCACGTAGTTCTCGTCGCCCGTGGTGTTGAGGCCGGGAAGATCCCAGGGTGCCGGGTTCGTCTCGGTCGCGGAGTGGGCGACCGGCGAGCAGGGCTTCTCCTGGCGGTAGTGGGCGTGGAAGCGGCCCACATCCTCCGGGGGAGCGGTGTCGGTCAACTCGTAATCCACGTAGTAGAAGAGGTTCTCGATCGGCATGTCGCTCTCGTTGCGCAGGACGATCCTGGCCGATGTGCCAAACGGCATGGGGAAGTAGCAGTTCATGGCCGCCGCGAACGGCCCCTTCGGGCCCCGGCGGGCCCCGAACACCATGCTGAGGGGAAGCGATACGTAGTGCGTGCAGGTGGCGTGTCCCACCCCGAAGAAGTCACCCAGGGGTGTGAGCACCGAAGGATTCTCCTCGCCATCCCAGTACATCTCCAGCACCAGCTTGCGCAGGTACTTCTCCGAGTAGCACCGGGTGGTCAGCCAGATGTGGGTGATGACACCGGAGCCCTCGATGTCCGCCAGGGTGTGGGACTCGCCGGCGGCGACCTTCGCGAAGTCACGGTTGCCGCCGGTGGTGTCGTAACTGGATGACCTCAGCGACCGCGCGGTCTTCATCTTGGGCAGGGCCCCCAGGGGGCTGCTCGACTGCCAGAAGTCCATAACGGAACGTTTCCTCTCTGTTGGCGATGCGGGTTGATGCGGGATGGGTGGGAAAGGGGGATGGACGACGAACCGGCGTCAACCCTTGACCGCCCCGAGCGTGAGCACGGTCACGATGTGGCGCTGCAGGAAGATCGTGACGATGACGACCGGCAACGAGTAGACGACGGCCAGGGCGGTCATCGGCCCCCACTGGAGACCGAACTGGGTCTGGAACTGGCTGATCATGATCGGTGTCGTCTGCGCGCGCACCGACGTGAGCAGCAGGCTGAACAGGAACTCGTTCCACGACGCGAGGAAAGCGAAGATCGCGGTGACCGCCATGCCCCCGGACGCCACGGGCAGGATCACATGCCACAGCGCCCCCAGCCGCGAGCACCCGTCCACCTGCGCTGCCTCGTCGAGTTGTCCCGGCACGGCGTCGAAGAACGAACACATGAGCAGGATCGACAGGGGGAGCGAGATCGTCACGTGCGCGATGGCGGTGCCGGTCGGGGTGTCGCTGAGCTGCAGCGTGCGCATCATCGCCATGAGGGGGACCCCGATCGCGATCGGCGGCACCATGCGGGTGGCGAGCGTCCCCACGATGAAGGCGCCGGCCGTCCGCCCGCCGTAGCGGACGATGCCCCACGCTGCCGGCACCGCCAGCGCCACCGAGACGACGGTGCTGATGATGGCGGTCGAGATGCTGTTGATGAAGGACGCGATCACGCCCGGCCGCACGAGTGCCACGACGTAGTTCTCCAGCGTCCACGTCACCGGCAGGATGCGGGGCGGCACCGCGATGACGTCGATGGGCGGTTTGAGCGAGGTGAGGACCAGGTAGCCGAAGGGGAACACGTACAGCGCCAGGATGACGAGCGCCAGGGCCCACTGCCAGACCCGCGTGAGGGTGCGGCGTTTCATCGGTTGGTGCCTCCCGGGTTCCATAGGAAACGCATCGCGGCGACCGCGACGACCAGCATCACCAGCAGATACAGCACGCTCATCGCGCTGGCGAGCCCCTGGTCGCCGTAGCGGACCATGGTGCGGTAGATGAGCAGGGACAACGTCTCCGACGCCGACTGCGGGCCGCCGTCGGTCTGGATGAGGATGACGTCGAAGGCCCGCGCGGCGTCCACGCCGCGGACGATGAGCGCGACGGCCATCACCGGACGGAGCTGGGGCAGGATCACGTTGAGCAGAAGCCTCCAGCCGCCCGCGCCGTCTTGGCGCGCCGCCTCGGTGATCTCGACAGGGATGTTCTGCAGGCCGGCGTAGAGCACGAGGGTGATGAAGGACGTCGCGAGCCAGATGTCGGGCAGGGCAACGGCGTACAGCACGATGCCCGGATCCGACAGCCAGCCGATGGCCGCGCTGGAGGAGATGATCCCGAAGCGGGCCAGCAGCTCGTTGATGATGCCGAAGTTGTCGATCAGCAGGAATCGCCACAGCAGGCCTGCCACCACGGGCGCGATCATCAGCGGGTACAGGAAGGCGGTTTGCAGCGGACGCGAGCGGTTCCCCAATGCGTGGAACAGCAGGGCCATGGCCAGGCCGAGCAGGAACTCCGCGGTCACCACCAGGGCCGTGTAGATCGCGGTGCGTCCGGCGGCGGCCCCGAAGGCCGGCTGGGCGAACAGCGCTGCGTAGTTGGCGAGCCCCACGAATTCGCGGATCCCGGCGAGGGCGTCCGTGCGGTAGAAGCTGTCGAGCACCAGCCGCAGCAGGGGCCACAGCACGAAGACCGCCAGGAACGCCGCGGCCGGCGCCAACAGCAGCCTGCCGAATGCGGCGTCCCCCAGGGCCCGCCGCGAGCGGCGGCGGGCCGGGGTGGGGACGGGATCCTGCGCGGTCACGACCCGGTCGTCAGCCAACGATACGCTCGACATCGGCCTTCGCCTGGGTGAGGAGTGCGGTGTAGTCCGCGCCCGGGACGACCGCCTTCTGCAGCGTGGGAATGAGCACCGAGTCGGTGATCTGCTGCCAGCGCGGGGTGGCGGGACGCGGCGCGGTGGCCGGGGCCTCCAGCGTGGTCAGCAGCGCCTCGAAGTGCTCGTAGCCCTCGCGGTCGGCGTACTCGGCGAAGGCCGACTTGCGGGCGGCCAGGCCCAGCTCCGACTCCACCGACAGCACGTTGTTGTCGTACGCGAACTGCACGAACTCCAATGCCAGTTCCGACTGCGGGCTCGCGGTCGGAACCGAGAGGTACCAGGGCCCCGGGATGCCCGCGATGCCCGCCGAGCCGGCAATCATCGGAGCGACGCCGACGCTGCCCTTGACCGTGGCATCGTCGGGAATCATGGGGAAGGCATGCGCCCAGAACCGCATCATGGCGGTCTGTCCCTGGTGGAACAGGTTCTGCGCCCCGGCCCAGTCGACCTGCGCCGCGCCGGGCGGGCAGACGTTGTACTCGGTGGCGAGGTTCGCATAGAACGCGAGGGCATCGGCGTGGGCCTGGTTGTCGATGATCACGGCGCCGTCGGCGTCCAGGACAACCCCGTCCGAACCGGCCTGCAGGACGTGGGCGAGCCACTCCGTCTCGACGGCACCCTTCACGTCGGTGCCGTAGAGGCCGTCGCGGGTGAAGAACCGGGCCACGTCGGTGAACTGGTCCCACGTCGCGGGGGGCGTGAGCTCGTAGCCGTACTCGGCCTGGAACGCCGTCTTGTTGGCCTCATCCTCAAACAGGTCGGTGCGGTAGAAGAGGATCTCGGCGTTGGTCCAGGCGGGCATGCCGACGAAGTGGCCCTGCACCTGGGCCTCCTCGAGCAGGGCCGGGAACAGATCGTCCTGGACCTCGGCGGTGAAGAGGTCGTCCAGCGGTGTGAGTGCGCCGGCGAAGGTGCTCAGCCACACGGCATCCAGCGCCGCAAGGTCGAACGACGGCGATCCGGACGACAGCTCGGACTGGACGCGCTCGAAGAGCCCGTCGTAGGGCAGCTCGATGAACGAGACGGTCACGCCGCGTTCGGTCTGGAACGCCTCGGCGATGGGCGTGAGTTCGCCCTTGCCGCCGGCTTCGACGACGATGCTCAGCGTGCCCCCGGCACCGCCCGTGGTGCCGGCGGTGCCGGCGGTGCCGGGCGAGGTGGCCGTGGTCGAGCCGGCGCCACAGGCGGCGAGGCCGGCGGTGGCGGCCACGCCCCCCGACAGGGCGATGAGGTGGCGGCGGGAGAGGACGCGCGGGGAGTGCAGGGTCATGGTGAAGGCCTCCTGACGAGTTTGGCGCCTGCGTCGGTCCGCGGTGACCCGACGACGCCAAAACGATTTATCTCAATCTCAATCCCAGCCGCCCGAGGCTGTCAAGTGGACGCGGGATAACGGTTCGATAACGGCGCGCACCCCTTGCGGCGGGGGCCTGCGCCGTGGTCAGATGAGGACTCCTTGGGCACCCGATCATTTGTCGCCCGGATGCCCAAACGGTTCCGCAATGTCGCCCAGCCCCGGAGGCCCCCATGCCGATTGCCCGCCTGGTCCATCGTCGCACCGTGCTGTTCGGCACCGCAGCCGTCGCGGTGGGCGGCATCTTTCGTCCGCCGTCCGCCAGCGCGGGGTTGCGGTCCAGCCCGCAGGGCGGTGGCGCCACCGAGGCGGCCTCCCCGATCACCCCGACCCCGACCCCGGCCGGATCCGGGGGTCACGTCCATCTGCTCGGAGTCCTGTGAGGAGAATTCCCCATGCGTACGGTCTATGACGTCACCACCTGGTCGGTTCCCGGCTCGGACGTAACCGCCGAGAGCGACATCGGCCTCGTGATCAACGCGATCATCGCGGACATCAAACAGCAGCAGGACGATCCCGGGAATCGTCCCGGCGCGGTGATCTACATCCCGCCCGGCACCTACCGGCTCGGCACCCAGGTGGTCATCGACGTCAGCTACCTGCAGATCAAGGGCTCCGGCCACGGCTTCTTCAGCAACAGCATCCGTGACTTCGCCGACACCGGGGGGTGGTACGAGCGAACGGCAGGAGGGAGCCGCATCGCCGTCGACCTTCGCAGGGCCCCGGCGATCCTCGTGCGCCGCGCAGCGGCGCCGCGATTGAACTCGATCGAGCTCACCGGATTCTGCCTGGACGGGGTGGCCTTCGACGGGTCCGCGACGTCCTACCGCAACGGCAAGACCGGCATCGACATCCAGTCGGACAACGACTCGGTCGTCCTCGCCGGCCTCGGGATGGTGTATCTCGAACGCGGCCTGCGCGTCCGGGGAGCGGACGCCCTCGCCATCCGGGACAACTTCATCGCCGAGTGCGGTAGCTGCATCGAGCTGGTGGGTGCCGGGATGGCATCGAGTGTGCTGAACAATCACCTGGGTGCCGGGCCCGCCGGTTATTCAGTGTTCGCTGAGAACCACTTCGGACTGCTCGTGAGTGGCAACAACATCTTCCCGCGCGGCCGAAGCATGGTGCATCTGCGGGCCTGCACGGACTCGAGCATCACCGGCAATCGGCTGCACGGCTTCCATCCGGGCATGATCGAGCTCGAGGGTGGTTGCGCCGACCTGCTCATCCAGGGCAACCACCTGCGGCGCGAGCCCGAGACGTTCGATCCCTTCAAGGGCGTGACCACCGGACGCGACGACCTGTTCGGCCTCATCCACCTCGTGGGCTCCGGCCACCTCGTCACCGGCAATCTGCTGACCCACCGCGTCCCGGCGGCACAGATCACGCCGCCAGGGGCCGCGCCGACCGGCGTGCTGGTCGCGTCCGGCACCGGGATGACGCTGATGGGCACCGTGCTGCGGTCCACCGCGCCGGCGCGCAGCGTCGTGATCGACGCCCGGGCACGCGACACGACCGTGGTCGACTGCGGGCGGGTGGCTGACATCGTCGACCACGCCACCACGTCACGCATCCGGCCCCTGCCATGAGGGAGCGCCTGCGCGTCGCGGCAGCATCGGCGCTGGCCCTGATGCTGCTGGCCGGCGGTGCCGCGCGCGCCGCGGCCGAGCCGGCCGGCGAATACCCCGAATTCCCCTACCCGCAGACCACCTACGACGAGCCGCAGCGCGGGCAGTTCCACTTCAGCCCGCGCGCCGGTTGGATGAACGACATCAACGCACCGCTCTACTACCGGGGCCAATACCACGTGTTCTTCCAGCACAACCCCCACGGTCTGAACTGGGACACCATGCACTGGGGACATGCCACCTCGCCCGACCTCGTGCACTGGACGCAGCGCTCGATCGCGCTCGAGCCGGACGTTCATCCGGGTGACCTGTGGTCGGGCGGCGGGGTGGTCGACGTGGCGAACACCAGTGGCCTCAAGAGCGGTGACGACGACCCGATCGTCGTGTTCAGCGGCCGCAACGGCGTCCAGGTGTTCTACAGCACCGATGGCGCGCGGACGTTCGCCGCGTACGACCACGGCCGGGCGGTGGCCGATCCCGGCCGGGAGAATCGCGACCCCATGGTGTTCTGGCACTCGCCGTCCGCCCGGTGGGTGATGGTGCTGTGGAGCGAGGACTCCTGGGAGGTGGGTCGGGGCGTCGAGATCTACACCTCGCCCAACCTGCTCGACTGGACGTGGGCGTCCCGGTTCACCGCCGACTGGCTGATGGAGTGTCCAGCGCTGGTGGAACTGGCCACGCCCGACGGCACCCGGCGCTGGGTGCTCATGGACGGCGCGGGGGAGTACGTCCTGGGAGACTTCGACGGACACACCTTCACCGCGGACGCCAGCGCTCCAGCCTTCATGGACCAGGGGGACGCCACATTCGAGGGGACCTTCTACGGGCCCCTGATCTTCTCCGGCGATCCCCGCGGACGCACCGTGCAGATGGCGTGGCAGCCGTCGTCGGCCGGGACCACCTGGACGGGCGGGGCGACCTTCCCCGCGGAGCTCGGGCTGGCCGAACGCTCCGGTCGCCTGGTGGTGACGCGGAGACCCATCGCCGAACTGGGCGCCGTGGAGGTGCCGGTGCTGGAGCGCCACGAGGTCACGCTCGGCGGCGGCACCCCGGACCCGCTCGCCGGGCTCCGGCTGGACGCGGCCACCCTCCGCTTCCGGGTGGACCGCGCCGCGTCCGCGGGGACGCTGACGCTCACGGTGCGTCGGGGCGGGCAGCCCGGCCGGGCGATCACGATCGACCTTGCGGGCACCATCGACGGCGCCGCGTGGCCCCTGACCGAGCCGATCCTGGATGTGACGGTGCTGCTGGATCGCTCTCAGCTGGCGGTGTTCGCCGACGGCGGACGGTTCTCACGCAGCGACAGCCTGGCCCTGCCGCCGGGCGACCAGGCGATGTCGCTGACGGCGAGCGATGGCGTCCGCATCACGGACCTGAAGGTGTCCGCCGTTGCCAGCACGTGGGGGACTGATGAGGCGACCCTCGCGACCAATCTCGCGACGCCCTTGGCGGCAGACGGCGGTGCCTGGACTGACGTCGCGACAGGCAAGCGCGGCCGTTCGGTCGGGGCCGACGCCTTCTACCGCTCGACCACCGAGGTGGGTGACGGCGTGGTGGATGCCGACGTCACCCTCGAGAGCGGGGACGCAGCCGGGATCACCGTCCGCGCCGACGCCGCGACCGGCCAGCACTACACCGTGAGCCTCACCAGCGTGGGAACGGTGAAATTGTGGCGGCCGGGGCGAGACCTGGCCGAGACGCCGTACGAAGTCGTTCCCGGCCGCCCGCACCACGTGCGCATCCGGCTGGCCGGGGACCGCATTCAGGCGTACCTCGACCACGGCGGCCAACCGCTCATCGACGTGCGGGACGCGACCACGGCTCGGGGGCGCGTGGGCCTGGCCGTGTACGACGCCGTCGCCACGTTCGACAATCTCACGCTCGACGGCCCTGCGCTCCGATCGCGGCTCCAGGGCCCCTGGCTGACCGCATCGGGTGCCTGGACCACCCGGGCCGGAGGCCTGGTGGGACGCGCGGCCGGGGACGGGCTCGCGCTGAGCGCGACCCGGGCCGGCGACCTCGACTACCGAGCCCGCGTGCGGCTGGTCTCAGGGGACGCCGCCGCGCTCGTGTTCCGGGCCACCCGGGACGGCAGCGACTTCTACGCTGCCAACCTCACGGCCGCTGGCACGGCGCGGTTGTGGCGCCCGGGCGTCGTCCTGGCGAGCGTGCCAGCCCGCGTGCAGCCGGGCCGATGGCACGACGTCAGGGTGCTGGCGGTCGCCGACCGCATCAGGGTTTTCATCGACGGCGATCAGGTGATCGACGTGCGTGACGCCCATCGCGCTGAGGGCCTCCTCGGCCTCAATGCCTTCTCAGGAAACAGTGAATTCACTGAGATGGCGCTGAGTGTTACCGCAGGCGTCATGTCTCAACCCCGGGTTGACTTGGCCGGATGCCAAAAAAAGTTTGTCAGGTGACACTCAGGGTTGAATTAACTTAGCCTGCTTCCAGGCGGTCGATTGGTCATGGTGACCGCCACCCCCTGCGGGGCCACTGGTGGCCCCGGTACCGAAAGGAACAACCATGGCAACTCACCGACGAAGCAGGCTCACTGCTGCGTTGCTGGCCACGATGGCCCTGATCGCGAGCACCATGCTGCTCGTTGCCCCTGCCCAGGCGAAGCCGAACCGGGCTGTCGAGGAGTACCCGATCGCGGGGACCCACACGGCCAACTGGACGCGCGAAGCCGCGTCCCTGATCGAGCCCGACGTCACCAACACCAAGCCAGTGATCCCCGAGGACTTCCCGATCATGTCCGATGAGGTCTGGATCTGGGACACCTGGCCCCTCACCGACCTGGACATGCAGCCCATCACGTTCAAGGGCTGGCACGTGATCTTCTCCCTGACCGCGCCGCGCGACATCTTCTTCGGCGACCGACACTGGGTGGCCCGCATCGGCTACTTCTTCTCGCGCGACGGTCGCTCGTGGACCTACGGCGGCAACGTCTTCCCGGACGGCGCCTCGCTCGGCTGTCGTGAGTGGGCCGGCTCCGCCGTCCTGGATCGCGGGACCAATGTCCAGGCGTTCTACACAGCCCAGGGCAACAAGTCAGGCGCGTGCGCCAACACGGATTCCCTGCAACGGCTCGCGCACTCGTCCGGACGCATCCAGGCGGACGCCAACGGGGTGTGGTTCACCGGATTCAACAAGCATCGTGTCATCGCCGAGGCGGACGGGGTCATGTACCAGACGTTGGGTCAGTCCCAGGCGGGACCGATCATCTACGCGTTCCGGGATCCGTTCATCTTCCGCAACCCCACCGATGGTCAGATTTACGGGCTGTTCGAGGGAAACAACGGCGGCGTGGCTGGATCGCACCGCTGCGACGCGTGGGAGACGGGCAACGTCCCGCCGGGCTCGGTGCCGGACAACGCGCGGTACTACACCGGCAACATTGGCCTCATGAAGTTGACCAGCAAGGACAACTCCTACTCCAGGTGGCAGCTCCTGCCCCCGTTGTTGAGCGCCGAATGCACGAATCAGCAGACCGAGCGGCCGCACCTCACCGTGTACAAGGGCAAGTACTACTTGTGGACGATCTCGCATGAGTTCACGTACGCGCCCGGTTTGTGGGGTCCGGACGGCCTCTACGGCTTCGTCGGCAACAGCCTCCGCAGCGATTACCAGCCCCTCAACGAGAGCGGACTGGTGCTCGGCAACCCGACCGAGGCGCCGCTGCAGAACTACTCCGACTACGTGATGCCGAACCTGCTGGTGGAGAGCTTCATCGACACGGTTCCCACCGCAGACGGTGGCGTCCGCTACGGCGGCACGCTCGCGCCGACGCTCCGGCTGGCCCTGAACGGGGACACCTCGGAACTGGTCCAGGAGTTGGGCTACGGCTACATCCCCGCCATGCGCAACGTTGGCGGGACCATCTGGCCGCGGCCCGCGGCCGGGGAGCCGACCAGCAGTTACGTCCTGGCGGATCAGCCTGTGGCCTGATCCACCCCTGCAATCCCTCGCGCCCGCCGGCAGCGCCACGGTCTCGGCGCCGAAGTTCACCACCACGAGCACGTCCCCGCGGCAGAACGCGAGCACGTCGCTGCCGTCGGCCGTCGACCAGGCGAAGTCGTCCGACCGCAGCGAACCCAGCGTGCGGCGCAGGTGCAGCGCCCGCCGGTGGAGGGTGAGCGTCGAGTCGGGGTCGGCCGCCTGGGCCTCGACCGTCAGCTCCGCCCAGTGCGCCGGCATGGGGAGCCACGGATCGGCGTCCGCGCTGAACCCGAACGGTGCCGCCTGGCCCGACCATGGCAGCGGGACGCGGCAGCCGTCGCGGCCGCGGACGGTGTGCCCCGAGCGCTCCCAGACCGGATCCTGCAGCACCGTCTCGGGCAGGTCCTCGATCTCGTCGAGCCCCAGTTCCTCGCCTTGGTAGATGTACGCCCCGCCCGGGAGCGCCAGTTCCAGCAGGGCGGCGGCGCGGGCGCGCCGGCGTCCGAGCGCCAGGTCGGTCGGCATCGCCAGCAACTGCGCCGACAGGTCGATGGGGTCGCCGGCCTCGTCGACCGGCTGGGTGTAGTCGCGCCCGGTGACGGCCTTGCCGTAGCGGGTCGCGACCCGGGTGTTGTCGTGGTTGCCCAGCACCCACGTCGCCGGCGCGCCCACGGCCCGGTGCGCGGCCAGCGTCGTCTCGATCACCACGCGCTGGGAGGCCGCCGACCATTCCGAGATGAGGGCGTCGAAGTTGAAGGTGGTGTGCAGACGGTCGGGTTGGACGTAGGAAACCAGCCGCTCGATCGGGTCGAGGTAGGCCTCGGCGACGAACACGCGCCCACCCAGCTCGGTGTCGGCGTAGGAGTCGGCCACCTTGCGCCAGCGGCGCTGCACGTCGTCCAGCCCGGGGACGTCCCACTGCGGCGCGCCCGGGTGCTTGGCGTTGGAGCCGAAGCCCGTCTCGGGGTTGACGGCGACGTCCGGCAGCTCCGGATCCTTGACCATGGCGTCCGCCACGTCGATGCGGAAGCCATCGATGCCCCGGTCGCACCAGAACGAGATGATCCCGTCGAATTCCTTGCGGACGATCTCACTGCTCCAGTCCCAGTCGGGCTGGGAGACGTCGAACAAGTGCAGGTACCACTGGCCCGGCGTGCCGTCGGGGTTCGTCGTGCGCGTCCACGCCGGGCCGCCGAAGATCGACCCCCAGTTGTTCGGCGGCTCCTCGCCGTCGTCGCCGCGCCCGTCGCGGAAGACGTAGAGCGCCCGCTCCGGCGACCCCGGGGTGGCGGCGAGCGCGGCCCGGAACCACGGGTGATCCCAGCTGGAGTGGTTGGGCACGATGTCGATGAGCACCCGGATGCCGCGCGCATGGGCGCCGGCGATGAAGGCGTCGGCCTCGGCGAGGGTCCCGAAGTCGGGGGAGATGCCGCGGTGGTCGGCCACGTCGTAGCCGCCGTCGAGCAGCGGAGAGGGGTACCACGGGCTGACCCAGACGGCGTCCACCCCGAGGTCGACGAAGTAGTCGAGGCGGTCGATCATCCCCGCGATGTCGCCGGTGCCGTCGTTGTTGCCGTCGGCGAACGAGCGCGGGTAGATCTGGTACACCACCGCGTGGCGCCACCAGTCGGCGGCCAGGAAGTGCGGGTTGGGGCGCGGCTCGGTCGAGGTCACGGTCGCCCAGCCCATCAGGCGTCGGTGCGTGGGGTCAAGTCGGGACGGCTCGCTACGGTGGGGCGCATGGATGAGACCGACAATCCCACTCCTGCCGGCCGGGGCAAGCCCTCCGGCGTCCAGAGCCAAGCCGCCGGCGTGGCTGTCTCGATGGCCATCTCGATGGGCGTGGTGTTCGGGGTGTCCATGAGCCTGGTCTTCGACAACTGGGCGCTCGGCATGGCGATTGGGCTGGCGCTCGGGGCAGCGTTCTACGCCGTGTTCCAGAAGGAGGGCTAGGTTCCAGAAGGGCTAGCGCTTCCGGGCGTCCGGGCCGCCGATGGCTGCGCGGAGCGCGTCGAGGGGCGCCTTGGGCGTCCGGTCGGGCCAGGCGAGCCCGTTCTGCTCCTGGAGCGTGTCGGTCAGCTGCGTCCAGCACCAGCCCGCGAGCGCCGAGTCGGGACCCACGGCGTCCACCAGTGCTGCCACCCGCGCGACCAGCGCCTGCCCCGAGCGGACGCGTCCGTAACCGCGCCACGCCTCGGTGTCGCCGTCGAGCGAGCCGCCCCCGAATTCGCTCAGCACCACGGGCGTGCCCTCCAGGGCGAGGGTGCGGGCGAGCGTCCGCGCGCGATTCCACGGGGTGCCGCCCGGCGCCTTCGCCCGCGGGAGGCCCGCGATGAGCCGCCGCGTGCTCGGCCGCCGCCAGGCCAGGGTCGCCGCGATGACGCCCGGCAGGTAGCGCCGCTTCAGCTTGGCCGGATCGTGGGAGTAGTCGTGGACGCCGATGACGTCGCCCACCACGTGCTCCCAGCCGTCGTTGCCGAGCGCGAGACGCGTCGGGTCCAGGGCGCGGGCGAGCCCGTGCAGCGCCACCACGGCCCACTTCTGCCGCTCCTCGCGGACCACCTTCGGGATGCCCCAACTCTCGTTGTACGGCACCCACGCGATCAGGCTCGGATGGTTGCGGTCCCGCGCCACCAACTCGGTGAGGTTGGACGCCGTGCGCTCCAGCGAGGCCGCCGTGAACGCCTGCGCCGCCGGAAGGTCGGCCCACACGAGCAGGCCCAGCTCGTCGCAGGCCCGCAGGAACCGCGGATCGGTCGACACCTGGTGCATGCGCAACCCGTTGAAGCCGAGGTCGGCGATGAGGCGCGCCTCGGCGCGCAGGTCGGCCAGCGACGGCGCCGTGAACTGGCTGTCGGGCCAGTAGGCCTGCTCGAGGACGAGTCGCAGGAACGTTGGATGGTCGTTGATGCGCACCTTGCCGCGGGTGGCGCTGACGGTGCGCAGTCCGGTGTAGGAGGCCACCTCGTCGATGACCTCGCCGTCGACCAGCAGGCGCACGTCGACGTCGATCAGGCGCGGGTGCTCCGGCGACCACAGGAGGCGCTCGATCGGGACGGTGCGGGCGTCCCCGAGCCGCAGCCGGAACTCCACCCGCGGCCCCGTCGCCTGCAGCGCGATGCGGGCCAGCAGGACGCCCTCGTGCGCGAACGTCACCTCCACCTCGTGCCGCGGCCCACCGCGCACCCAGCCGGCCAGCCACACGGTGCCGGTCAGGGTGCCGTCGGTGTCGAGCGGCGTCCAGGCGGCGCCATCGAGTCGGACGTCCGGCACCTCCTCGAGCCACACGCCACGCCAGATCCCGGAGCTTCGGCGGTACCAGATCACCTCGGGATTCTGCGTCCAGGCCTGCTTTCCGCGGGGCAGCTCCAGGTCGCGGGCGTCGTCGGACGCCGCCACGACGAGCGTGTGCTCGCCCCCCTCGCCCTGGGCGAGCGCGCGGGTGATGTCGAGCGCGAAGGGGGTGTAGCCGCCGGCGTGGGAGCCGACGAAGTGGCCGTTGACCCAGACGCGGGCGGCGTGGTCGACCCCCTCGAAGTGCAGCAGGACGCGGTGGCCGGGGGCCGGATCGACCCGCAACGTCCGGCGGTAGCGGGGCTCGTCGGCGAAATCGACGCCGATGCCGGATGCCGCCGACTCCGGAGCGAACGGCACCCGGATCGACCGGTCGTAGGTCAGGGCGAGGGGATCGTCGCCGGTCGTGCCGAGTGCGAACTCCCAATCGCCGTCGAGGCTCACCCACCCGGGGCGGGCGAACGTCGGGCTGGGGTGTGCGTTGAGCAGGGACGCGCGGTCCTCAATGTCGGCGAGCCTCGGCATGACCCCGACCCTAGGGCGTGTCGCGTTTCTGGGCCACCGGACTGGCGCCAGGACGCGTCACGAGCGAAGCGCACCGCGGACGCGGAGCCCGCCGACGATCAGCAGGGTGATGGCGAACAGCTCGACCACGAGACCGATGAGGGCCATCAGCATCGACTGGGTGGCCAGGGTCGCCGAATTGGCGGCGAGGAGCATCGTGCTGATTCCCCGGTAGAGCACCCACCAACCCCAGCGCAGCGCGAGGCCGATGGCGACGAGCAACAGCCCGCGGCGCGCGGGCGGGCGGGCCGGCGTCCACAACGTGACGAGCAGGATGGCCAGCGCAGCGCTGGCGGCGACGAGCGTCCACCACAGGACGCCGGCGACGACGCGCTGCACCGCTATGTAGGTCTCGAACGCGAACGTGTCGGCGGTCGAGAACCACCAGGCGATCGTCAGATTCGCGACCCAGGTGATCACCAGGATGGCCGCGACCACGAACGCCAGCGGCGGCACCCACCCGATCGCGGAGCGGGTGGTACGGGGTGTGCGGGGGGCTGAGGTGGCGTCGTCCATGTCCCCAGTGTCCTCCATGGCCCCCTGTCCCTTGTCGTCCCGTCTCTTGGCGTCCCGTGTTCTGTCGCACGCGAGGGCGAACGGGTGCGTGTCTCAGCGGACGATCAGGATCGGCGTCCCGAGAAGGCCGGAGGAGACGCCGGCGTCCGCCGTGGCGACGTCCTGGAGCACGAACCGGCGACCGTAGCGCCGCTCGACCGCTGCCACGGTGGCAGCCAGGTGGGTGTCGTCGGCCAGTTGATGCGCCGAGGTGCTCGACACGGCGAGGACCAGCTCATTGTCGCCCGGTCGCACCGCGTCGGTGACGTCGAGGGTGAACGGTGGCGCCCAGAGCACCCCGCAGGCACGGCCGTTGACGACGACCTCGGCGACCGCGCCGACCGGGGTCTCCACGGCCGCCCGGAACGACGGCAGGCCCGAGTCGCCGAGGAACGCCCCCTCGCCCGGCACGGTGGGGCCGAGGTCGAGCACCACACGGCGCGCTGGGGCATCAAAGGGGACATCGAGCGGAGCGTCCAGGTGACATCTCGCCGTGTAGATGGCGGTCCCGCAGAAGCGCGCGAGTGCGGGGTCGTCCTCCCAACGGTGGGGGAGGGCGACGGGCCGATCGCCCGCGGTGGTCCGCACGCGCCATCCCCTCGGGGTGATCGTGGCCGCGCCGGACGAGCTGCCCGCGCCTGTGCTGCCCGCGCCGACCGAGTCGGGCTCGCCGCCCACATCGCTCCCGACGTCGCCGTCGGGCACCGAAACCCCGACCAGCACCGCAGCCTCGTAGGGTGCCAGGGTGAGCTGCGCGGACGTCCCGGGCCAGCGTGCGGTGACCGCACCGGTGTGGGCATTCCAGCGCTCGAGGGTGGACACGGCGTCGCGGGGGCGCACGGTGATTCGGCGTTCCTCCGGACCGGTGTTGGCCACGAACCACACGTGCACCGGCTCTGCGTCGCTCGACCCCCGGATGCGCCGGTGCACCGCGCCCACGTCGCCGTCGCCACCCTCGATCGCGGTCTCGGGGACGGGCAGGTCCAGGCTGGTCACCGGGTGGCCGGCCCGCGGGTGCCCCACCCCGACGCGCACCACGCGGCTCCCGGCCGCCGCCTGCGCCGCCAGCCAGCCCTCCGCACGGTCGTCGGTGGTGCCCACGACGACGATCACGGGCCGAGGGCGCTCGCCGGCGTCCACCACTTTGTCGTCCACGAGCACGTAGTCGTGCCCAGCCGTCCGGATGGCGGCGATGAGCGCGTCCCCGAGGTGGCGCCGCGTGGCGCGGTACAGGTCGACCTCGGGGGCCAGATCGGCGTACACATCATCGCCCGGCACGAAGAGGGTCACCTCGCGCACCGGCTCGCCCTGACGCAGTAGCCACGACAGGCGTCTCAGGTATCCCCACAGGGCCGGCGCAGCGGGCCACCAGGCGTTGCGGTCGTCCAGGGCACCGGAGGCGTAGAAGATCGGTCCGATGCCGGGGGCGTCGACGGGGGAGTGCGGCCAGCCGTGACCGACGAACTGGTTGATTCCGGCGAGCAGGTGCTCGTGGGCCTCGCCGGCGAGGTCGAGCGGCGTGGCTCGGAACGATGGGCTGTGCACCCATGTCCAGCTCTCCGCTGAGACCATGGGCGTCCCGCGCTCATGGGCGGCCGAGCTGGCCCACTTGGCGGCGGTCAAGTGCCGCCAACCCCACCCCTCGCCCTCGATGCCGTCGACATCGAGGTAGCTCGACACCGAGGCCGGCGGGACGCCATACCCCTGCAGCCGGAACCGGACGCCCCGCTCGGCCGCCCACGTGCACATGACGGTGACGAAATTCTCCTCGTACAGCTCGGTGAGGGTGCGATGCATGTCGGCGCGCAGGCGAGGTGAGCCCGGGGCGTCCACCACCAGCTCCGCGAGCCGCGGCAGCAGCGGGTAGCCCCGGCGGGCCTCGAACTCCGCCGGCAGGGCGGGCGTCCAGTTGGCCTCGTAGACCTCGAGGCTGTCGCAGAACACCGAGCCCAGCAGGGCCGGGTCGACCGCGTCGAGGAGCACGTCACCGACCGCGCGCAGGTGGGTGCGGACGGCGTCCGGGTTGTAATGGTCGAGCACCGGCCCCTCGGCGCCGGCCGCCGGACGTTTCACCGCCTGCCCCGTCAGCTGGCAGCGGGCGATGAGCAACTCGCGCCCGGGCGGGCCGTCCGGCACCGTGAGGTGGCCCTCGACGAGGGTCAGCGGGGTCGCCTCGGACGCTCCGCCCGCCACCACGAACGCGGCAATGAATTCACCGGTGGGCTCCGGGGTTGTGACCGGGACGCGGTGGGCGCCGGCCTCGAGGGGGCGGCGATCCCAGGCGAGGGTGCGGGCGGCGACCTGCGGGGTGATGTGGGGCCCGCCGAAGGGCCAGCCGCTGCCCAGGGTGAGATCCATGCGCAGGCCGAGCGAGGTGCCGAAGCGGACCGCGTGGTCGAGGGCGGCCAGGAAGTCGGGGCTGAGGTAGCGCGGGTCGCCGGCATCCGACATCGGGTACACCACG
>JAKDIK010000089.1 GCA_030450535.1 Propionibacteriaceae bacterium | reverse complement strand
TTCGATGCGGCCGCCGACGCAGCACCTCGGACGCCCGCGCCGGCGCCAGGTCGGGGCCCACCAGCAGGGTTCCGGCGGACGCCCACGCGGCGACCGCCCCGCCCACGTCGTCCGCACCCTGCACGCGAATGCGCAACGCCGCCGCGATGGACTCCACGGCGTCCAGCACGGCGTCGTTCCTGGTCGCGAGCACGATGCCCGCCGCACGGCCGTCGGGCGGCCGGCCGCCCACCCCACGCCGCGTCGGTGTCCGATCCTCACGCTCTCCCACACCCCTCACATTCGCCCTCGCACCCCGAAATCCGTCAGCAATCTTTGTCCCTGTGGATAACCGGGCGATGGTCGTCCACAGGGCGCCGGGCCGCGGCTCGCTACGATCGACCCCATGACCAGCCCCGGACTCCCTGCCTTCCCCGAGGCGGCCCTGACGTGGCTCGTCGGCCGCCCGCTGGCCGAGGCGCGCCTCCTCGTCCTCGGCCGGGCGGGAGTCCCGGTGATCGAACAGCTCGCGTCCACGGGCGCGTCGCTGGTGGCCTGCGACGCCAGCCGCGGAGGCCTGCGCGCGCTCCTCCACCGCGCGCCGCGCGCCCTCCCGACCGTCGCCCGGCCCGAGCGTCTTCCGTTCGCCCCCGCCTCCTTCGACGCTGTCCTCGTCCACCAGTCCCTCCAGAATCTGGACGCCGGCTCCGTGCTCGGCGAGCTGGCCCGGGTCCTGCGTCCCGGCGGACACCTCGCCGTCTCGTGGCTCATCCGCGACGACTCCGTCCCGTGGGTGCGCCGCCTCGCCGCCCTGCTCCAGGACGTCGATCCCGCGGCCATGACCGGCAACTACGGCACCGACAGCGTCCAGGCTCTCGACCGCCTGGCCTACTTCCCGACCGTCGAGCGCCGCAACCATCGGCTCTGGGTGCCGATCGCGCGGGTCGACCTCATGCAGATGGTCGCCCACCGTTTCCCCGACCTCGAGGCGGAACGCCTCAGCCAGCTCATGGGGCAGGTGGGCGCCCTGTACGAGGATGCCGCGCGTCCCCCCGAGCCCCTCCTGCTGCCCTACCAGGTGGCCTGCTGGCGCGCTGCCGTCGATCACGCGGGCCTGCCGGCCGACCAGCTCGACGCGCCCGATGACGGGCTCGCGATCCGCCTCTGAGCAGCGGACGCCCGTTGCGGGATAGCATGACGACGTCGGCGTTTCGCCAAGCAGAAGGAGATTGACCATGGCCGAGCCCGAGGTCGGTGACGTCATCAAGGACATCACCACGGACGTCCAGACCATCGTCAAGGGGGAGATCGAACTCGCCAAGGCCGAGTTGATGCCGCAGGTCAAGGGCATCGGCATCGGTGCCGGGCTCTTCGGCGCGGCCGGCTACTTCGCCCTGCATGCCGCCACGCTGCTGTTCATCTGCGGCGGCCTGGCGTTCACGGCGCTCTATGAGGGGCTGGTGGGCATCGTCTGGGCGTTCACGCTCGGGTTCCTGACGATGGCGGTGATCCTGTTGGTCATCGCTGGCGTGCTCGCGCTGATCGGAAAGACGAAGATGAAGTTCGCCGGCCCGGAGAAGACCGTCGCCGAGGCCGAGAAGTCCGTCGATGCGGTCACCACCGCCATCAACCGCGGCCAGGCCAACGTCCGTCAGATCGCCGCCGGGCACGACCCGCTCCGGGCGCGTACGCCGTCCGCCGTTGCCGCCCGCGAGGCCTCGATCCACCCCGACGGCACGGTCGGCACCGGCGGGGCCACGCAGGCGGATCAGTTCCGCACGAGGTAGACCCGCGCCTCCCACGGCTCCAGCGTCTGAATGTCGGCGCCCGAGCCGCCCAGCAGCAGTTCGGCGTCCTCCAGATCGGGCAGCTCGGTGACCGGCACGCTCGTCAGTTCCGAGCTCATGTTCGCCACCACGAGCACCGTCTCCGACGTGAGCGTCCGCGTGAACACCCACAGCTTTTCATGCTCGGGCAGGAGCAGCGCAAACACGCCCTTCTGGATCACCTCGTAGGAGTGCCGCAGGCCGATCAGCCGCCGATAGTGCGCATGCACGCCGTCGGACGCCGCCAGAGCGGCCTGCACGTTGATCGTGTCCGCGTTGGCGTTGAGCGGCAGCCACGGCGTCCCGCGGGTGAAGTCACCGTGGGGTCCGCTGCCCCACGGAATCGGAGTCCGGGCGTTGTCGCGGCTCTTCAGGGCAAGCCCGGCCAGCACCCGCTCGGCCGGCACGCCGGCCGCCGTGGCCTCGGCGTAGTAGTTCAGCGATTCGATGTCCCGATACTGCTCGATGCGCGTGAAACCGGCGTTGGTCATACCGATCTCCTCGCCCTGATAGATGTAAGGCGTTCCTTTGTGCAGGTGCAGCACCGTCGCCCACGCCTTGGCGGCTGCGACCCGGTGGCCCGGTGAATCGTCGCCGAAGCGGCTGACGACGCGCGGCTGATCGTGGTTCTCGAAGTACAGCGAGTTCCAGCCCGACTCGGCGAGCTCGGCCTGCCAATGGGCGAGGTTGGCCTTGAGATCCGGCAGGCGCAGCGGCGCCAGATCGAACTTGCCACCGGCACCCTGGTCGAGGCTCATGTGCTCGAAGGTGAACACCATCCCGAGGCGCGGATGGTGCCGGCTGGTGTAGGTGCGCGCCTGCGCCGCGTCACACAGCACCATCTCTCCGACGGTGAACAGGCGGCGTTCGTCGATACCGACCTCGGCGTTCATCTCCTCCAAGAACTCCACCAGGCGTGGCCCGTTCGCCACCCGCTGCACCTCACGGCTGTACGGAGCCCCGGGCTCCAGATGGCCGTCGGCCAGCGGCATCGTTTTGCTGATGAGGTTGATGACGTCCATGCGGAACCCGTCCACGCCGCGGTCGACCCAGCGGTTCATCATCGCGAACACGGCCGCGCGCACCTCGGGGTTCTCCCAGTTGAGGTCAGGCTGTTTGCGACTGAACAGGTGCAGGTAGTACTCCCCGGACGCCTCGTCGTACTCCCAACCGGAGCCGCCGAAGAACGACCCCCAGTTGGTCGGCTCGGCGCCGGGCGTCCCCGGTTCGACACCCTCGCGGGCCGGACGCCAGAAGTACCAGTCGCGCTTCGGTGACGCCGGATCACGCGACTCGGCGAACCACGCGTGCTCATCGGAGGTGTGGTTGACGACGAGATCCATCACCAGCTTGATGCCGCGGAGATGCAGGCCTGCCACGAGTTCGTCGAAGTCGGCCATCGTGCCGAACAGCGGATCGACCGCGTCGTAGTCGGCGATGTCGTAGCCGTTGTCGTCATGCGGCGAGACGTAGATGGGTGAGAGCCAGACGACGTCCACGCCGAGGTCCTCGAGGTAGTCGAGCTTGCTGATGATCCCCTGCAGATCGCCGTAGCCGTCCCCGTTGCTGTCGCTGAATGAACGCGGGTAGATCTGGTAGACGACGGCGTCGGACCACCACGGGTCGTTGAGGGGGAGGTTCATGGCTCGATCCTGCCACGGGTTACTGGCCGGTGTCGCGGAAGAACCGGCGCGGGATGGGCGTCCGGACGCCGGCGTCCCACGGACGCTCCCAGCCGGCCACCTGCAACAGCCCGGCGAGCAGGTCGCCGGTGAAACCCCACACGAACAGGTCCTCCACGAGGAACGCCGGACCCTCATAGCCCAGCGGATGCTCCCACGTGCGGCGGTGGGCGGGGTCGAGCAGGTCGGGGACGCCCACCGCGTGGACGGCCGCGATCTCGTCGGTGTCCACGACCCGCAGCGGACGCGGCGCGCGCCACCAGCCGACCACCGGCGTCACCCGATACCCCGAGACGCGCACGGACGCCGCAGGCAGCACCCCCAGGACGTCCACCTCGTCCGGGCCGACACCGATCTCCTCGTCCGCCTCGCGCAGCGCGGCGGCCACGTCGTCGGCGTCCGCGGCGTCCACACCGCCGCCGGGGAACGCGAGCTGACCCGGATGTGCCCGCAATCGCGCCGACTTCTCCACGATCGCCAGCCGCAGACCCTCCACCCCGTCCGTGCGGGGCACGCCGGCGTCCCACCAGAACAGAATGAGGACGGCCGCGCGTCGCCCCCGGCTCACCGCCCGGCGTCCCACCACGCCGGCCCCGGCGGCGGGATCGGCGAGCCGCCGGCGCAGCGCGGCGATGCTGGCGGGCAGGTCGTTCACGGGCGTCCCCTCACAGTTCCACACCGAGATAGGTGGCCGTGAGCTGACGCAGCTGGTCGGTGGACGCCACGGGCCCCACCACGCGGTGCACGAGCTGGCCCTGGTCGTTGACGAACAGGGTAACCGGGATGCCGTCAATGCGCAGCGGCCCCGAGATCTGCTTCATGGGATCCAACAGGTGCGGGTACGTCCAGCCAGCCTGACCGGCGAACTCGATCGCGAGCGCCGGATCGGGATCGTCATGATCGATGCCCAGCAGCGCCACGGCCCCGTCGGACGCCGCCGCCAGCGTCGCGAACTCGGCCAGATGGGGCGCCTCCGCCCGGCAGGGACCGCACCACTGCGCCCACACGTTGATCACCATCGGGGTGCCCCGCAGCGCGGCGAGGTTCACCTGACGACCGCTGCCCAGGCAGCCGAGCACCAGGTCGGGCAGGCCGCCGGTCACCGGCTGGGCTTCCAGCGGGGTCGCCGGGCACTCGGCGATGCCGGCGGCCTCCCGCTGGGCGACCAGGGCGGAGTCGACGGACAGCGGCGGCGGCGAGGCGGCGGGCGCTGGCGCCCCCACGCAACCGGCCAGGAGCACCGCACCCAGCACGGCGGACGCCACCGTCGCCCCGGGGCGGGCGGTGCTCATGACCGCGGCTCGCGGACGAGCTTCGCGGCGACAACCGGGTCGATGGGGCCCTCGCCGTAGCTCGGGCAGAGCCCCTCCAGCGGGCAGGCGCCGCAGGCCGGACGCCGTGCGTGGCATCGCCGGCGACCGTGCCAGATGACGCGATGGCAGAGCACGACCCAGTCGGCGGGGTCGAACAACTCGCCGACGCCCTGCTCGACCGCGTCGGCGTTCCGGGTGTCGGCCCAGCCGAAGCGGTTCGCGAGACGGATGAGGTGCGTGTCGGCCGTGATGCCCGGCACGCCGAAGGCGTTGCCGAGGACCACGTTGGCGGTCTTGCGCCCCACGCCCGGCAGGCTGACGAGCTCGGGCACGGTGGCGGGCACGCGGGAGTCGAAGCGCTCGACCAGCGCCGCCCCGATGCCGATCAGGTGCCCCGTCTTGGCGCGGAAGAAGCCGGTGGGCCGGATGAGTTCCTCCAGCTCGGCCACGTCGGCACCGGCGTAGGCGGCGGCGTCCGGGTAGCGGGCGAACAGCGCGGGCGTGACGAGGTTGACCCGCTTGTCGGTCGACTGCGCCGACAGGACCGTCGCCACCAACAACTCCAGCGCGGTGGTGAAGTCCAGTTCGCAGCGCGCCTCGGGATAGAGCTCGGCGAGCGCCGCATCGATGGCCTGCGGCTGGCCCGGGGCGGGCACTAGCCGGCGACCGGCGCCACGGTCAGCTCCAGCTCGACCGGCGCGTCCAGCGGCAACACGGCGACGCCCACGGCGCTGCGGGCGTGGACGCCGGCCTCGCCGAAGATCTCGACCATCAGCTCGCTGGCGCCGTTGGCCACCTGCGGTTGGCCGGTGAATCCCGACGCGCTGGCGACGTAGACGACCAGCTTCACGATGCGGCCGATGCGGTCGATGCCGCCGACCACGCTGGACGCCGCGGCAAGCGCGTTGAGCGCGGCCGTTCGGGCTGCGGCGGCGGCGTCCTCGGCACTCACCTCGGCACCGACCTTGCCCGTGGCCACGAGCGCGCCGGCCACCGTGGGCAGCTGGCCCGAGGTGACGACGAGGCCGAGCGCCTCCACCGCGGGGACGTAGGCCGCCACCGGCGTGGCGACCGGCGGCAGCTCCACGCCCAGCTCGGCCAGCCGCTCGGACGCCGTCGCGCGTTCGACCACGGGGTGTCTCGTCACTGCTGCGCCGGCAGTGGCCGCTTGAAGTAGGCCACCATGTTCTGCGGATTGGGGCCGGGGACGATCGAGACGAGCTCCCACCCGTCCGCCCCCCAGGTGTCGAGGATCTGCTTCGTCGCGTGCACCAGCACGGGAGCCGTGGCGTATTCCCACTTCGTCATGGCGAAAGCCTAGAGGATGCCCCCGACACTTCCGGCGCGAGCGGCCTGCGAGGGAGACCTCAGCGGTCGGCGTCCACCCGCGTGGCGCAGAGCACCGACTGCCACGAGGTGATGTCGGCGCGCTGGCGCAACAACTGCCGGCGCTCACGCTCGGTCATGCCACCCCACACGCCCCACTCGATGCGGTTGTCGAGGGCTTCGGCGAGACACTCCGAACGGACCGGGCACCCCGAGCACACCGCGCGCGCCCGTTTCTGATCGGCCCCATCGGGAAAGAGTTGGTCCTGCATGCCACGGCACCGCGCCTTGAGCGTCCAGTGTTCCGTCTCCAGGACTGTCATGTTGCACGTCCTCCCCACCTGGCTGTCATTGCCGGCCCGGTCGCCCCGGCCGCCGAAATTCGCGGGGTGGGGAACCGTGCTTGTCCCCGCACTCTATGAGGGTGGGGGGCGGTTGCACAAGGCCTCCATCCATCGCTGTCCTACAGCATGTCGTAGTAGATGCGCGCGGGGGCTCCGCCGGGCGGCGCGCAACGCCGACGCGAACCCGAGGAAAAATGTCGGGGGGTGTGACGTACTCTGGTCGCATGGGTGAACCTTCGTTGGGGCGCAGGCTGTATTCCAGCCTGATGTTCCTGCTTGTCAGCGCCTTGGGAGGCCTGCTGTTCGCGGGCCTCGCCGTGCCGGCCGCGGGCCTCGCCTCCGAGGTCTCGAAGCTCGGCGCGTCCGCGCTGGAGTCCATCCCGGCCGAGATCGAGACGCCTCCCCCGGCCGAGGGCTCCAAGGTGCTGATGGCGGACGGTTCGCTGCTCACCAACTTCTACGAGGAGTACCGCGTCTACGTGCCGCTGTCGGACATCTCGCCGACCATGCAGCAGGCCCAGATCTCGATCGAGGACCAACGGTTCTACGATCACGGCGCCCTCGACATGCGCGGCACGCTGCGCGCGCTCGTGCGCACCACCAGCGGCAACACCCAGGGCGGCTCGACGCTCACCCAGCAGTACGTGAAGCTCGCGCTCATGGACAAGGCCGTCGCCGACAACGACCCCACCGCGCTCGCCGAGGCCCGCGACCGCACCGTCGCCCGTAAGGTGTTGGAGCTGCGCTACGCCATCGCCCTGGAGCAGAAGCTGACCAAGGACGAAATCCTCGAGCGCTACTTGAACCTCTCCTACTACGGCGGGGGCGCCTACGGCGTCGAGGCCGCGGCCCGCCGCTACTTCGGGACGACGGCGAAGGACCTCACCCTCAGCCAGTCGGCCATGCTGGCCGGCCTGGTCCGCAACCCGGCCACCACCGACCCGATCCGCTACGAGAAGCTCGCCATCGAGCGCCGCAACAACGTGCTCGACGTCATGCTCGGCCAGAACGTCATCACGAAGGCCGAGGCGGACGCCGCCAAGGCCGAGGTTTTCGATCGCAGCCGGATCACCGAGACCCCCCACGGCTGCAACGCCGCCAAGTACCAGCAGCTGTGCGACATCGTGTACCGCACGCTGATCCAGATGGACAGCCTGGGGCCGGACGACAAGGCCCGCGACCGCTTCCTCAAGCGGGGGGGCCTCACCATTCAGACGGAGATCGACCCGCGCACGCAGGACGCCGCGCAGGAGGCCGTCTCGAACTACATCTACCCGACCGACCCGGTGCTCGGGGTGATCGCGACCATCGAGCCCGGCACGGGCCTCATCAAGGCGATCGCGCAGAGCCGGCCGGATCGCGGCGAGGAGCCGGGGCAGTCCTATTGGAACTACGCCATGGAGCCCGACCTGGGAGGCGCCGAGGGCTACTTCGGCGGCTCGACGTTCAAGATGTTCGTGCTCGCGGCAGCCATCAACAAGGGTATGCCGACCAGCCGCACCTACGAGGCGCCCCGCACCAAGGACTGGTCCGGAGAGATGTTCCGAACCTGTGAGGGATCCGAGCGGGCGCGCAACTGGACGGTGAGCGGCGCCGGCGGCACGTTCGACATGTACTCCGGCGCCGCCAACTCGGTGAACAACTACTTCGTGGCGCTGGAGCAGGACGTCGGGCTGTGCGACGTGACGAAGATGGCCGAAACCCTGGGCCTCAAGCTCTCGGGCAACCTGACCTTCTCCGCTCCGGCGGAGGAGGGCAGGCGAACTGTCCAGAACCCCTCGTTCACCCTCGGCACCGCCGAGGTGTCCCCGATCTCGCTGGCCAACGCCTACGCGACGATCGCCGCGCGCGGCATGAGGTGCAATCCGATCATCATCCAGTCGGTGACCGGCCCGGACGGCAAGACCTACGACGTCCCCAGCGGGGACTGCCAGCAGGTCATTCCGCAGGAGGTCGCCGATCGGGTGATCGACGTGCTCCGCGGGCCGTTCCGCAGCGGCACCGCACGCGCGGCGAACATCTCCGGCTACAACATCGCGGGCAAGACCGGAACGGATACGAACGCCCCGACGATCTGGACGCTGGGCTTCACCCCTCAGCTGGCCACCGCGGCGATGATCACGGTCGACCGCATGTCGGATCGGTTCCAGGGTCGCCGCGAGCCCTCGCTTGAGGGTGCCCCCATCCAAGATGGACGCGTGCGCCTGAGGGGCAGCTCCGGCGGCGAGGCGGGCGCTCGGCTGTGGAAGCCGGCGATGGAGGTCGCCCTGCAGGGCTATGAGCGGGGCAGCTTCGTGCCGCCGACGCGTTACACGCCGCCGACCGTCGACGTGCCGAGCTGCTCCGGTCTGGGCCTGAACGCCTGCCGCGCGCGGCTGCAGGATGCCGGTTTCGGCACCCGAGTCACCAAGGTGGAGAACAGCCGGCCCGACGGCACGTTCCTGGGCATCAGTCCGCGCGGGAGTGCACCGCAGTACTCGACGATCACGCTGCGCGTCTCCAGCGGACCGACCCGCACGAGCGCCCCGCAGCCGA
>JAKDIK010000323.1 GCA_030450535.1 Propionibacteriaceae bacterium | reverse complement strand
GGGGCTCTGCCGGGCTGACTCCGCTGGCTGAACATCACTTCGCTGGTCGTCGTGCGACTCAGGTAGTCGAAAGTCACTCCGCTGGTGTCCCAGCACCAGCGGAGTGAGTTTCGACCAGCGGAGTGGATTGTCGACCAGCGGAGTGGATGCCAACCCCGCGCTGTCAGCCCCGCGATGCCAACCCGAACGCCGCGGTGCCACCCCTGGCGTCCGAGGTTTTCGACCAGCGGAGTGGATCGGGGAGCGCGCCATCCCCGCGGGCAACTACCTGCCGCGCGCCTTGTCGAGCGCGACCGCGACGGCCTTCGGCGGGCTGACCAGCACCGGGAGGCCCTCGGGCAGGAACCTCGCGGCCCCCATCAGGCTCGCCTGGGCGAGCACGACGATGTCGGTGCGTTCGGCCAGGTCGATCGTCGCGGTGGCGACGTCCCGGGCGAACTCGTCCTCCTCGCCCGACTCGAACGCCATCCACGCCCCCGCCACGATGACGGGCACGATCTCGATCTCGACGCCGGCGGCCTTGCCCTCCTCGTGCAGCAACTCGATGGTGGGCACCAGCGCGGACGCCACCGCCGCGACCACGCCGATCCGCTTGCCCGCACGGACGGCGTCGTGGGCAACGGGCCGATCCACGCGCAGGACGGGGACGCCCACGTCCACCCGCTCGGCGACGCCGGCGATGGCGGGGCTGGTGACCACGATCACATCGGCGCCCTGGTCGGCGAGGTCGGCCAGGTCGGCCGCCACCTCGTCGGCGACCGCGGCGGCCCCGGCCTGCCGCACCTGGCTGAGCAGGGTCGACGCCACGTGGTGCAGGGTGGTGACGCTCTGGTCCGCCTCGGCGACCAGCGCGTCGAAGGTGTCGACGTGCTTTTGGGACGTGTGCAAGAAGCCGATAGTCGTCATGATGTGCTGAGCCTAGGCCCAAACGCGTCCCGCACGAAGCGAATTGCGTCCGACTCGGGAAGCCCCAGCGCCTGCACGCGCGCCACGTAGTCGGCCGCGGCGGCGAGCGCCTCCTTGCGGCTGGACTCCGCGGTACCGGTCACGAACGAGCCGTGCCGCCCGCGTGTTTCGATGAGTCCGGACGCCTCGAGCTCCCGATAGGCCCGGGCCACGGTGTTGGGCGCGACGCCGAGTTCGATCGCCAGGTGCCTCACTGGCGGCAGGCGGTGGTTCGCGGTCAACTCGCCCGAGGCCCGCTGCTCGGTGATCTGGTTCTTGATCTGCTCGAACGGCGGCACCGGCAGGCTTGGATCAACGCTCAGCATGGACCCGCCCTCGCTCACGTCGCTCACGCAGCCCAGCCGCCACCCCACCCCACACCGCCAGCACAACCATGACCACAAGGTAGGCGAATATCGTCAGCGGCAGGGACTCGACGGGGTCACCCAGCGCGCCGGACCCGTCGTAGGTGAAGGCAGAGATGCTGACCCCCACCGCGAGGAAGGGCCCGGCGGCCAGCATCGCGGTCAGATCGCGACGCCGGGTCGCATCGCTCCAGGCCAACTCGTCGTGGCTGCCGGCCGCCTGCGGCTGGCGGGCCAGCCACCACGCCAGCGTCCAGCCGCCGGCCGCGGCCACCAGGCTGATCACCGCGAGCGCCGCAACCCAGCCCGCCACGTCGGGTCTGTGGACCAGCGACGTCGGTACGTAGGCAATCAGGAAGGCAACCTGTGCCACCGTGGCGCAGGCCCACGGCGTGACCCCCACGTAGTCGCCGAGTCGTCCGAGCCGCCCGCGGGAAAGGCGCGGACCAGACGGCGGTTGGCGGATCGCCTCCTGCCCGGCCAGCACGGCGATCACGGCGGACCGGCCGAAGAACGCGGCCGACAGGACCACGAACGCGATGGTCTGCACCGTGGGCGGGTCGGCGATCAGCAGCATGACCACCGCCACCGCGACGAGGACCGCGCTCCCGAGCAGCGCTTGGCGCTCCCGAGCGCGTTCCCTGGCCACGTAGCCGGCGGGGGCGTCGACGTCCGGGGCGTCACCGGGGCGAAGCACGCCATGCTTCACATAACGCTCCCGACGCACGGCGTCGGAGGCGAAGGCCTCCCAGTTGGCGAAGACCACCGCCATGGCACCGATCATCACCGCGAAGATGCTTCCGTAGACGTCCACGGTTCCCCCTTGTCGGTCGATGGTTCAGGCCAGAGCCGCCGGGTCCAGCGGCGGCGGGCGGCGCTTCCGATTCCCGATGTACTGACCTTTGTATTAACTGTATCAGTACAATGCCCAGGACGCCAGCACTCTTGCTCGACCCCTAGACTGCGCCGGGTGAGCGACCTCTCGGATGTCTGGACCGACGACGTCGACCCCGAGGATCGGCGCCGCGAACACGGCGCCTCGGATGCCCCCGCCGAGGACACCCTCGTCGCCGAGGCTCGCGACACCGCCGTCACCGGCGCCGAACGCCTCAACCGCACGTGGCGCGCGCTCATCGTCACCGGCCTCTTCGGGGGCATCGACGTCGGGCTCGGCATCATGGCCATGGTGCTCGTCATGGACGCCACCGGCTCCCAGGTGCTCGGTGGCCTGGCGTTCGGGGTCGGGCTCATCGCGCTCAAGATGGCCCACAGCGAACTCTTCACCGAGGAGTTCCTCATGCCCATCAACGCCATCGTCGCGGGCCAGGGCACCATCCTCCAACTCGCCCGCCTGTGGTCGGTGACCCTCGTGGCCAACCTCGTCGGCGGCTGGCTGTTCACGTGGCTGCTGGTTGCCGCGTTCCCCGGCTACCACGACATCTTCATCGCGTCGGCGGACTCCTACCTCGTCGACCGCCCGTGGATCGAGGCGATCGCGCTGGCCGTCCTCGCCGGTTCCACCATCACGCTCATCACCCGCATGCAGCAGGGCACCGACAGCGACGTGGCCAGCATGGCGATGGCGCTCATCAGCGGCATGCTCGTGGTGGGCATGGGGATGCTCCACGGCGCGCTGAACTCGATCATCATGTTCGCCGCCCTGCACGCCGGCTGGGAGCGCAGCTATCTCGACTGGCTCGCCTGGTTCGCGTGGGTCATCCCCGCGAACATGCTGGG
>JAKDIK010000088.1 GCA_030450535.1 Propionibacteriaceae bacterium | reverse complement strand
CCTGCCATGCTGAGTGATGAGGAACTGTTGCGTTACAGCCGGCAGGTATTGCTGGCCCAGATCGACATCGACGGCCAGTTGCGGCTCAAGCAGAGCAAGGCCCTGATCGTCGGGCTCGGCGGCTCGGCGACCAACGACGGCGGGGCAGGCATGCTGAGCGCGCTCGGCGTCCGCTTCCTGGCCGCCGACGGCGCCGAGCTTGCCGCCACTCCCGCAGCCCTGGCGCGCCTCGCGTCCGTGGATCTCGCCGGGCTCGACCCTCGCCTCGCCGACACCCGCATCGAGGCCGCCTGCGACGTGTCGAACCCGCTGTGCGGCCCCCGGGGCGCCTCGGCCATCTTCGGTCCCCAGAAGGGGGCGAGCGCGCAGGACGTCGCCTTCCTCGATGCCGTCCTCGCCCGTCTCGCCGTCGCCATGGACGCCGCTCAGCTCTCCCGCGCACCTGCCGCCGCCCCTGACCTGGCCGCCCCTGACCTGGCCGCCCCTGATCCGGGCGGCCCCGACCGGGCACACCAAGCCGGCGCCGGCGCCGCCGGTGGGCTCGGCTGGGCGCTGCTGAGCCTGGGCGCCACGATGCGACCCGGCTTCGACGTCGTCGCGGACGCCGTCGGCCTCGATGCCGCGCTCGCCCATGCCGACCTGGCATTCACCGGCGAGGGCTCGGTGGACGCCCAGACATTGTCGGGCAAGGCCCCCGCCGGGGTGGCGCGGCTGGCCGCGGCGCACGGCGTCCCGGTCGTCGTGTTCGGCGGCCGCATCGCCGAGGACGCCCGCGCCCTCCTGGACGCCGGCGTCCACCGGCTGATCGGCATCACCCCCGAGGGAACACCCCTAGCCACAGCGCTCAGCGACGGCCCGCGCAACCTCGAGCTCGCCGCCGGGAAAGCGATGACATTGAACCCCGACGACACCGCACAATGCTGAGCGCCGCGGGGTATCGTGCGAGGGACACCGCGACGCCGCGACCAACCCATCGGAGGGAACACCCATGGATGCACCCACCAGCCGCAACCTGACCCACCTTCCGGATCTCGACACCACGCAGGGGCGGGTCGGCCCCGTGCGCGTCCGCATGCCGATCTACGTCGACCTTCTACCGCCCTGCAACGCCGCCTGCCCGGCCGGGGAGAACATTCAGGAGTGGCTGCGCCTGGTCAAGGCCAAGGAGGACGAGGCCGCGTGGCGCGAGCTGGTGCGCAACAACCCCTTCCCGGCGATCCACGGGCGCGTCTGCTATCACCCGTGCGAGACCGACTGCAACCGCATTGAGCTCGACGGCGCCGTCTCCATCCACTCGGTCGAGCGCTACCTCGGCGACCTGGCCATCGAGAGGGGCTGGCAGTTCACCCCGCCCGCCCGGCAGACCGGACGCCGCGTCCTCGTCATCGGCGCCGGCCCCTCGGGCCTGTCCGCCGCCTACCAGCTCGCGATGCTGGGGCACGAGGTCGAGATTCACGACAGCTCCGACTCCCCCGGCGGCATGATGCGCTACGGCATCCCCGAATACCGACTGCCGCGCGACGTCCTCGATGCCGAAATCTCCCGCATCGTCAACCTGGGCGTGAAGATCGTCGCCAACCACACCGTCGCCGACCTGCTCGACGAGCAGCGAGAAGGCAACTTCGACGCCGTCTTCGTGGCGATCGGCGCCCACCTCTCCAAGCGCGTCGACATCCCCACCATGGACGCCGGCAAGATCGTGGACGCCGTGGGCTTCCTGCGCGAGGTGGCGTCCGGCACCACACCGATCATCGGACGCCGCGTGGCCGTCTATGGCGGCGGCAACACCGCCATGGACGCCGCCCGCGTCGCGCGCCGGCTGGGCGCCGAGGAGTCGATCATCGTCTACCGGCGCACTGCCGAGCAGATGCCGGCCCACGCCGAGGAGCGCGACGAGGCCGTCCGCGAGGGCGTCAAGATGAACTGGCTGCGCACCATCACCGAGGTGGACGCCGGCGCCATGCAGGTCGAGATCATGGAGCTCGACGAGAACGGCCGGGCCCGTGGCACAGGCCGATTCGAGACCCTGGAGGCCGACACCGTCATCCTCGCGCTCGGGCAGGAAGCCGACTCGGAGTTCCTCAAGGTGATCCCCGGGATGCAATTCGACGGCGACGTCGTCTCGGTCGACACCAAGACCCTCATGACCGACGTGCCCGGCATCTTCGCCGGTGGCGACGCGGTGCCGTCGGAGCGCACGGTGACGGTCGGCGTCGGGCATGGCAAGAAGGCCGCCCGCATGATCGACCTGTGGCTCAACGCGCGCCCCCACGTCGAGCGCGAGAAGAACGACGTCGCCACGTTCGACAAGCTCAACCTGTGGTACTGGGGCGACAACCGCCGCACGAGCCAGCCCGAGCTGGCCGTCGAGCACCGGCAGAACTTCGACGAGATCGTCGGCGGCCTCGAACCGGACGAGGCCCGCACCGAGGCCTGGCGCTGCCTGTCCTGCGGCAACTGCATCGAGTGCGACGGCTGCCTGGGCTCGTGTCCCGAAGATGCCGTCATCAAGCTCGGCAAGGGGCTGCGGTACCGCTACGACTACGCCAAGTGCACCGGCTGCGGCACCTGCTACGAGCAGTGCCCCGTCCACGCGATCGAGATGGTGGCGGAGCGCTGAGCGTCCGCCCCACGAGAAGGGAATCGACATGAGCCAGGCACAAAGTGACGCGCGAGCGAAGCGAGCACCAGCCACCGCGGCGAGCAGGGTACAAGACGACGCGCGAGCGAAGCGAGCACCAGCCACTGCGGCGAGCAGGGTGATTATCGACGGTAACGAGGCGGCCGTCTCCGTGGCCTACCGGCTCAACGAGCTGTGCTCCATCTACCCCATCACCCCGAGTTCGACCATGGCGGAACTGGCCGACGAGTGGACGTCGCGCAGCCGCAAGAACGTCTGGGGCACGACGCCCACGGTCATCGAGATGCAGTCCGAGGGCGGCGCCGCGGGCGCGCTGCACGGGGCGCTGCAGGGCGGGGCGATGAGCACGACGTTCACGGCGTCCCAGGGGTTGTTGTTGATGATCCCGAACATGTACAAGATCGCCGGCGAGCTGACCTCGACGGTGTTCCACGTGGCGGCCCGCTCGCTGGCGACCCAGGGGTTGAGCATCTTCGGCGACCACCAGGACGTCATGGCCGTCCGGCAAACCGGTTTCGCGCTGATCAGCTCGGCGTCGGTGCAGGAGGCGCACGACATGGCGGCGGTCGCCCAGTTGGCGACGCTGCGCAGCCGGGTGCCGTTCCTGCACTTCTTCGACGGCTTCCGCACCAGCCACGAGCTGAACACCCTTGACCTGCTCAGCGACGACGACCTGCGCGCCTACGTGCCCCACGACCTCGTCCGTGCGCACCGCGACCGAGCGCTGAGCCCCGAGCACCCCTACATCCGCGGCACCGCGCAGAACCCGGACACCTACTTCCAGTCCCGCGAGACGTCGAACGCGTTCTACCTCGAGGTGCCCGGCATTGTCGCCCGTGCGATGGCCGAGTTCGAGGAGCTGACCGGACGCGGCTACGGGCTGGTCGAGTACCACGGCGATCCGGACGCCACCGAGGTGCTCATCGTCATGGGCTCCGGCGCGCAGACCTGCCACCAGGCCATCGACCACCTCACGGCGCAGGGCCGCAGGGTCGGCGTCCTCCAGATTCGGCTGTACCGCCCGTTCCCCGTCGAGGAGCTGCTGGCCGCGCTGCCGGCGTCGGTCGAACGCATCGCCGTCCTCGACCGCACCAAGGAGCCGGGCGCGGGCGGCGAGCCGCTGTTCCTCGACGTCACCTCGGCGCTCGCCGAGGCCGTCTCGAACGGCCGGCGCGAGAAGCTGCCGCTGGTCATCGGCGGACGCTACGGGCTGTCATCCAAGGAATTCACACCCGCCATGGTCGTCGGCATCGTGGACGAGCTGGGCCGCGAGCACCCCAAGCCGCGGTTCACCGTCGGGATCACCGACGACGTCACCCACCTGAGCATCGATTACCCGTCCGACCTCGACGTCGAGAGCCCCGAGACCCACCGTGCGGTGTTCTACGGCATCGGCTCGGACGGCACCGTGGGCGCCAACAAGAACACGATCAAGATCCTCGGCAGCCGGGACGGCACCTACGCGCAGGGCTACTTCGTGTACGACTCGAAGAAATCCGGCAGCCGGACGGTGAGCCACCTGCGCTTCGGCCCGGAGCCCATCACCGCCCCGTACCTGGTCAAGGAGGCCGGCTTCATCGGCGTCCACCACCTCTCGATCCTGGAGCGGGTCGACGTCCTGCGCACCGCCCGCAGGGGCACGGTCGTCCTCCTCAACACGCCGTTCACGCCCGAGGAGGTGTTTGCCCACCTGCCCGTGCCCATGCAGCAGCGGATCATCGACCTGGAGCTGGAGCTCTACACGATCGACGCCAACGCCGTCTCGCGGGCGGCTGGCATGGGCAACCGCACGAACACCGTGCTGCAGACCTGCTTTTTTGCCATCAGCCGCGTCATGCCGCGCGAGGAGGCGATCGCCGCGGTCAAGAAGTCCATCGAGAAGACGTACGGACGCCGTGGCGCCGACGTGGTCGCCAAGAACCACAACGCGGTGGACGCCGCCATCGAGCACCTTCACCGCGTCGAGGTGCCGGACCGGGTGGCGTCCGACAAGGGGCTCATCCCGCCCGTCCCCGCGCACGCGCCGGAGTTCGTGCGCAACGTCACCGCCCGCATGCTGCTCGACGAGGGCGACGACCTGCCCGTGTCGGCGCTGCCCGTTGACGGCACCTATCCCAGCGGCACCACGCAGTACGAGAAGCGGAACATCTCCGACATCGTGGCGGTGTGGGATCCGGAAACGTGCATCCAGTGCGGCAACTGCAGCTTCGTGTGCCCGCACGCGGTGCTGCGCGCCAAGTACTACGCCGAGCCGGCGCTGGACGGCGCGCCGAGCACGTTCCAGACGGCCGAACTCAACGCCGCGGGCCTGCCGGGAGCGAAGTACACGCTCCAGGTCTACGCCGAGGACTGCACCGGCTGCGGGCTGTGCGTCGAGTCGTGCCCGGTGAAGGTCGTGGGGCCGGCCGCGGGTACGAGCGGCGAGCGCAAGGCCATCAACCTCGCCCCGGTGCTCGACCGGGAGCCGACGAAGGCCAACGTGGCGTTCTTCGAGTCGATCCCGGTGAACCGGCGCAGCCGCGTCGACTTCGCGCAGGTGCGCGGCGTCCAGTACCTGGAGCCGCTGTTCGAGTTCTCGGGGGCGTGCACGGGTTGCGGCGAGACGCCGTACCTGAAGCTGCTCAGCCAGCTTTTCGGCGGGCGGGCGTCGATCGCGAACGCGACCGGCTGCTCGTCCATCTATGGCGGCAACCTGCCGACAACGCCGTGGGCACGCAACAAGTACGGCCGTGGGCCGGCGTGGTCGAACTCGCTGTTCGAGGACAACGCGGAATTCGGCCTGGGCCTGCGGCTGGCGGCCGACCTGCAGACCGACCTGGCTCGGACGCGGCTGGACGAGCTGCGCGGCGAGATCGACAACGACGAGCTCGTGGACGCGATCCTGACCGCCGAGCAGGAGTACGAATCCGACCTGTCGCACCAGCGGGCGCGCGTGGAGGAGCTCAAGGAGCGACTCGACGGCATGGCCGGACCGCAGGCGGCGGATCTGCGGTCGGTGGCCGACCACCTGCTGCGCCGGTCGGTGTGGATCGTGGGTGGCGACGGCTGGGCCTACGACATCGGCTCGGGCGGCCTCGACCATGTGCTGGCGTCCGGGCGCAACGTGAACGTGCTGGTGATGGACACCGAGGTGTACTCCAACACCGGCGGGCAGGCATCCAAGGCCACACCGATGGGTGCCGTGGCGAAATTCGCGTCGGGCGGCAAGGAGACCATCGACAAGGATCTCGCCCTGCAGGCCATCGCGTACGGCAACGTCTACGTGGCGCGCATCGCCATGGGCGCCGACCCGCAGCAGACGCTGACGGCGTTCCGCGAGGCGGAGGCCTACGACGGGCCGTCCCTGATCCTCGCGTACAGCCACTGCATCGCGCACGGCATCGACATGAAGAAGGGCCTCGACCAGCAGTACCTGGCGGTGAATTCGGGGCACTGGCCGCTGATCCGGTTCAATCCGGTGCTGCGCATGGCCGGCCGCAACCCGTTCCTGCTCGACAGCCCACGGCCGCGGTTCCCGCTCAGCAAGTACCACGAGAACGAGTTGCGGTTCAGGATGCTGAAGAACGTCGATCCCGAGGCTGCCGCGCGCATGCTCGAATCCGGACAGGCCCAGGTGGAGCGCCGCTGGCGCGATTACGAGGAGATGGCGATGCGCGGCGCGACCGAGTTCGCCGCCGACGCGAAGAAGGAGTGACATGGCAAGCAACGCGGTGGATCTCTCGACCACCTACTTGGGTCTGGAGCTGGCGCACCCGGTCGTCGCATCTGCGGGGCCGCTCTCCCAGACCGTCGACGGCGTCAAGGCGCTGGCCGACGGCGGTGCGTCCGCGGTGGTGCTGTATTCGCTGTTCGAGGAGCAGCTGCGCGCCGAGGCGAACCGGGACGCGGCGCTGATCCTGGCGCAGGAGGACCGCTTCCCCGAGGCGATGGACTTCTTCCCCGACGTCGAGGTGACCCCCAAGTCGGCGGCGCAGGGCTACCTGCAACTGGTGGAGAAGTCGGCGGCGGCACTCGACGTGCCGGTCATCGCATCGCTGAACGGCTCCGACCTGGGCGGCTGGGTGGAGTTCGCCCGGGAGCTGGCCGGGGCGGGGGCGTCCGCCCTGGAGCTGAACGTGTACTTCGTGCCGGGCGACGTCCGCACGACCGGCGACCTCGTGCTCAAGCGGCATCTGGAGATCGTCCACGCGGTCACGCAGGCGGTGGACCTGCCGGTATCGGTGAAGCTGTCACCGTCGTTCAGCTCGCCGGGCAACGCGGCGCTGCAGATCGTGGACGCCGGCGCGGCCGGGCTGGTGCTGTTCAACCGCTTCCTGCAGCCGGACGTCGACACCGAGACGCTGGAGATGAACAGCCACTTCGAGCTGTCGACGGCGCACGAGGGACGCCTGCCGCGCACGTGGATCGCGGCGATCCGCAACCACACGCCCGCCTCGATCGCCGGTTCGACCGGCGTGGAGACCGCCGACGACGTGGTCAAGTACCTGCTGGCCGGCGCGGACGTGGTGATGACCACGGCGTCGCTGATCCGACACGGCCGGGACCACAGCGCGGCGCTGGTGGCGGGTCTGGAGGCGTGGCTGACGCGCAAGGGGTACGCCTCCGTCGCCGAGGCCCGCGGCCTGCTCGCGCTGCCCACCGACGGCCGGGCGGACGCCTACGAGCGTGGCGGCTATGTCGCGGCCCTGCAGGCGGCGAAGCAGCGGTACGGGTCCCTCTGAGGCGAAGCCCCTGATCGCCGCCGCCGAGGACCTCGCCGACATCGAGGCGGCGCGTGCCGCTCCGCCACCTCAGCGCACCCACCCCAGCGCACCCACACGGCCGCACCCGCCAGCCCACTGGATACAATCAGGACCGTTCCAGCGCCGACGGCGATCTCCGAGTGAAAGGCGGGCCATGGTCGCCCCCACGGTGTCCACCCCTGAGGATCACGACGAGTCGACCGAGCGGCACTCTTCGGCGTCCCGCCCACTCACGGTGGCGCTCTTCACCGACAACTACGGCCCCGGCCACAGCGGACTCCTCTACGCCGTCCACTTCTTGGAGGGCGAGCTGCTCGACCGGGGCGCGCACGTGCAGGTCGTCGCACCCGCCTGCGACGGACCCAACCCGTACCGCGATCATCCTCATCGCACGGAGCTGCGCCTGCCCGGCGTCCCGGTGCCGGGCATGTCGCTGGTGATGGCCACTGGACGCGGCTTCGAACAGGCGCTGCGCCAGCTCGCCGCCGATCCGCCCGACGTCATCCACGTGCACGGCCTGGGGACCGTCGGGCTGCTGGGCGTGTGGGCGGCCGACCGGCTCGGTGTTCCCCTGATGGTCACCTGGCACACCGACTTCGAGGCCTACGCCGACCACTACGCCCTGCTGGCGCCGGTCGCGGACGCCTACATCCGCGTCCTCACCGTCGCCACCCACGGCATGGACCGGCCGCAGTTGAGGGACATGAGCCGGTTCTTCCAGCCGCGCTGGTGGCGCCGCGGGCGCATCACCCGCCGCGCGGTCCTCAACGCCGCCCGCGAGATGCTCGAGGCCGCCGACCTCGTCACCACCCCCTCGGACAAGACGGCCGCCCGCTGCCTCGAGCTCGCACCGCGGGCGCACATCCGCGTCGTCCCCAACGGCGCGGACGCCCTGCCCGCGGGCCCTGCGCTGCCGCCGGCCCACGGGCCCCGGATCCTCTACGTCGGACGCATCGCTCCCGAAAAGAGCATCGGCCTGCTCGTCGACGCCTTCGAATGGGTGCGCGAGGAAATTCCCCACGCGGAGCTCATGATCGTCGGCAACTGGCGCACCGGTCGCTGGCTGGAGCAGAAGCTGCGGCGCGCCCGGCGCCGCCGCGGCGTGACGCTCGTCGGCCAGGTGCCGCGCGAGAAGCTCGGCCCCTACTACGCGTCCGCCGACGTGTTCGCGTTCCCGTCCACGACTGACACCCAGGCGCTCGTCCTGCACGAGGCAGCGCATGCGGGGCTGCCGATCGTGAGCTGCGACGCCGAACTGCGCCTCGTCATCGACGAGGGTGTCAACGGCGCCTTCGCTCGACCCACGCCCGAGTCGTTCGCCCGGCAGCTCGTGATGATGCTGCAGCGTCTGGAGGATCCGGAATTCCGCAGTCGGGCCCGCGAGCGTAGCCGCGAGATGGCGTCCTGGTGGACGATCCAGAATCAGTCGGACGCCATCATCGAGCTGTACGCCGATCTGGCCGCAGGCCGTCCCATCGCCGAGCGGATGCGGGCGCGCGCGGAGTGAGCGGCACTCACTGGAAACATCGGGTCGGACTACCAGCCCGATCTTTCCAGTGAGTTGAGCTCACCACGACGGCCGACCTCACCAGGCCCAGATCGCCACCCCGGCCGCGGGCGCCCGGAGAACCACCCGGCCCTCGCACACCACGATGCTCGGGCCCGGGCGGAGGCCGTTGGGCCCCGCGCCGGGGTGGCGCAGCGGGCCGTGGGAAGTCGGCCGGAGTGGTG
>JAKDIK010000087.1 GCA_030450535.1 Propionibacteriaceae bacterium | reverse complement strand
CCCGCCCAGCCCGCGCCGGGGATCGGGCGATGGCTGGGCAGGAGGGCCCGGTTGTCCCGGGCGTACTCGATGTTCTCGGACTCGTTCGCGGACGCCGCGCGCCCGGGCAGGAACGTGCCCAGGTTGATGGCGAACGTCGGACGGGTGGGGAGGGCCTCGTCGAAGAGGTGCACCGGGAAGTTGCTCGTGAAGCCGCCGTCGCTGAACCACACCTCGCAGAACTCCGGATCGCATCCGACCTCGCCGGCGCGCAGCGCCGTGACGGCCTCGGTGGTACGAGCCGAGCGCCGATCAAGCGTCCACAGCGGCACGGCCGACACCAGCAGCGGGAAGCTCACGCTGAGCCGCACCGACACGACGACAGGCAGGAACGCCGGGGCCGGCAGCCGGCGCAGGGGCCGCGCCCGGGCCGCGGCGGCCTCGTCCTCCCACAACCGGGCGGCGGCCCCGTCGCTTGAGGTTGACCGGGCGGACGGGGCGTCGGCCAGCGCGGCCATGACGTCGGGTGGGAACAGACGCTCCCAGGCTGCGGGCTCGTAGAAGAAGGAGCGGCTCTCCCAGGGCATCTCGTAGGGGCGCCCCTGGCTGACGCAGGTGCTCACCATCCGCAGATCCACCGACCGCTCCTGAGGGCGCCGGTACCCCGGGGTGTCCGTGCCGGTCCACAGATGCCCGTGCAGCAGCGGGCCCTGCCCGGTGCGCCCGGCCAGGGCGTCGGTGCGCTCAGCGAGCCAGTCGGTGAAGCCCGGACCGCCGCCCGGCACGCCGCGACCGGTGCAGATGCCGAACAGGTTGGCGGGCACGGCGCGGCCGAGGGTCAGCAGCGCCCCGGCCCCCACGACCACGACGACGCCGGCGACCAGCACCACCAGCGCGAGCGCCAGCGTGCCCAGCGCGGTGGGCACCGAGGGTGTGCGCAGGGCCAGCCACACCCCCGCGAGGCCGGGCAGGGCGCCCACGAGGGCGTGAAACGGCCAGCCCGCCAGCAGCGCCAGCGAGGCCCGGGCCCAGCGCGTGAGGCCGGACGTTCGTCGTCCCTGCGGCGTGTGACCCGTCAGTGCGAGCAGAACCCCGAGCAGCGGGCGCGTGCCCGGCTGGGGCTGGAACAGCGCCGCGAGGCGTCCCGAGGACAGCTCGTCGGGGATGGCCGCGAGCGCCGCGAAACCGGCGCCGGGGGCGTCCGCATCGCGCCCGTGCTCGGCCGCCGCACCGAGGGCGGCGGCGATGGCGCCGGCGGACGAGCCGCCCAGACACCGCAGCCGGTAGGTGCGCGCGAACCGGGCGAGCGCCCGCGGGTAAACCAGGCCGGACGTGATGCCGCCCTGCATGATGACGTCACATTCGAGCGGGGGCGTTGACTCCATGCCCGCGATCCTGTCACGGACCTCCGACACTCTTCAGGCTTGGTCGGAAGGTTCAGTCGGCGCTGGGCGTGGTGCGGCTGATGACGTGGAGGAACTCGAGGTTCGTGCTGGTCTTCTTGAGCCGGTTGATGAGCATCTCGAGCGCGGCCTGATCCTCCAGCCCCGACAGGACGCGGCGCAGCTTCCAGATGATGGCCAGCTCTTCGCGGGTGAGCAGTTGTTCCTCGCGGCGGGTGCCGGACGCCACGGCGTCGATCGCCGGGAAGATGCGCTTGTCGGCCATCTCGCGGCGCAGCCGCAGCTCCATGTTGCCGGTGCCCTTGAACTCCTCGAAGATGACGTCGTCCATCTTCGAACCCGTCTCCACCAGGGCGGTGGCAAGGATGGTGAGGGAGCCGCCGTTCTCCACGTTGCGCGCCGCTCCGAAGAACCGCTTGGGCGGGTAGAGGGCACCCGAGTCGACGCCGCCGGACAGGATGCGTCCGGACGCCGGCGCCGCCAGGTTGTAGGCGCGCGAGAGGCGGGTGATGCCGTCGAGCAGGATCACCACGTCCTTGCCCACCTCGACCAGGCGCTTGGCGCGTTCGATCGCCAGTTCGGCGATGGTGGTGTGGTCGTCGGCCGGGCGATCGAAGGTGGACGCGATGACCTCGCCCTTGACGGAGCGCTGGAAGTCGGTGACCTCCTCGGGGCGCTCGTCGACGAGGACCACCATGAGGTGCACCTCGGGGTTGTTCGCCGTGATCGAGTTCGCGATCGACTGCATCACCATCGTCTTGCCGGCCTTGGGCGGGCTGACGATGAGGCCGCGTTGGCCCTTGCCGACGGGGGCGACGAGGTCGACGATGCGGCCCGTCATGTTCGTCGGCGTGGTCTCCAGGCGCAGTCGCTCCTGCGGGTAGAGCGGGGTGAGCTTGTTGAACTCGGGGCGCTCGCGCGCCGCCGCCGGATCGCCGCCGTTGATCGTGTCGATGCGCACGAGCGGGCTGAACTTCTGACGCTCGCCCTCGCGCTGGCCGCGCATCGCCCCGGTGACGATGTCGCCCTTGCGCAGCCCGTTCTTGCGGACCATCGACAACGACACGTAGGCGTCGTTCGGGCCGGGCAGGTAGCCGGACGTCCGCACGAACGCGTAACTGTCGAGCACGTCGAGGATGCCGGAGACGTTGACCAGGACGTCGTCGTCGGTCACGGTCGGCTCGGACTCCATGCGGTCGAGCTGGGCGTTGTTTCCGCCGCGCTGACGGCGGTTGTTGTTGTTGCGGTCGCGGTTGCGCCGGCGACGATTGCGACGGCTGCCGCCGGCGTCATCGTCACGGGAGTAGTCGTCGCCGCCGGAAGCGGACTCGTTCGAGCGGCCCGCATCCTGCTGGCGGTTCTCGTTGCGGTTGTCGTTGCGGTTGTCGCCGCGGCCGTCGGTGCGTTCGCCGCGCCCGTCGTTGCGGTTGGCGTCGTCGCGGCCCTCTGTGCGGCCCTCGTTGCGGTTCTGATCGTTGCGGCTCTGACCGTCGCGGGTGCGCCGCCCGCCCTTCTCCAGCGCCGCCAGGCGCGAGGCGACGTCGTCGCCGCCGGAGCCGTCGGCACCCTCGCCGCCGTCCCGCTCGGCGGTCCGCATGCCCGCCGACTGCTCGAGGCCGGCGAGCCGTGCGCCGAGGTCGTCACCCGCGTTTCCCGCGCCCGGGTTGCCCGCGCCGACGCCGCCTGCCCCGCGGTCGCTCGTGGCGTCCGCCAGCGAGGCGGGAGCACCCTGCTCGCGGCGCGCGCGCCGGCGTGCACCGGATGCGTCCTCGCGCTCGGCCACCGCCACCGCGGACTGCTGGGGGGCGCCTGTCGAGCGGACGTCCGCGGAGCCACCGCCCTGTGCTCCGCGGATCGCGGAGACGAGCTCAGCCTTGCGCATGCCGCTGGCACCCTTCAATCCCAGGGATGCGGCGACCTTTTTCAGGTCGGGCAGCAGCATCGAGTCGATGTTGGTCACAAGAGTCCTTTCGGGCACCGGCAATGCCGGGCCAGGTGGTTGGTCCACCGGGGGTCGTGGTCAGATCCTCCGCCGCGTCGTGGCCGGCCGCGCCCGATCTGAGGGGCTCCGCGCGAATGCGCTGCTCACGATGCTAGCACGGGCGTCCTCAGTGCCGTCGAATCGCCCCGCAGCACGCGCGCGGCGAGCACGCCGCACCAGATGATGAATGCCAGCCCACCGATGATGCCGAGATTGTCGACGACCTGATGGCCGATCGAATAGGTGAGTTCGACGCCGTCGCCGCCCGGCAACTGTTTGAAGGGGGCATGCAGCACCCAAATTCCGTAGAAGAGCCCGAAAACGCGCAGCGGCGCGTTGAGGGCGCGGTCGGTGAGCAGGAGCGCCACGAGCGGCACCACCCAGACGTAGTGGTGTGACCAGCTGATGGGGCTGGCCAGCAGGCTCGTGAGGCCGGCGACGATGATGGCCAACCGCTCCTCGCTGGCACGATGCAGCAAGACGGCGACCGCGATGCCGCCCACCGCGACGACCGCGCTCAGCAGCAGTCCGCCCCGGCTCAGCTCGCCGAACAGCCGCGCCCACAAGCCCATCACCGACTGGTTGGTCTTGAACGTGATGCCGGTGTTGATGCCGGAGTCCCCGCTCAGCAGCCCGCCCCAGTAGTGCAACGAGCCCGCCGGCATGAGCGCGAAACCGAGCCCGGTGGCGGCGAGGAACGCCGCGAAGGCGACTAGGCCGGGACGGCGACGTCCGGCGAAGAACTGGTAGGCGGCCACGGTCGCCGGGGTGAGCTTCACCGCGGTCGCCATGCCGATCCACAGCCCCTCCGGCAGGAACCGGCGGCCGAACACGCGTGGGCCGGGCATCGAGTCGAGCACCGCCGCGGACACGAGCAGGACGCCGAGTTGGCCGAATCCCAGCGTCTCGCGGACGGGTTCGGCGAGCCAGACGGCCGCGGTGGTGGCCAGCGAGAGCGTCCAGCCCGTCAGGCCGATCCGGTAGAGCATCGCCATGAGCAGCGCGACCGTGAGCGCGATCCACACTGCCTGGGTCGGCCCCAGCGGTAGCACCGTGAGGGGGAGCGTGAAGAAGGCGGCGAACGGCGGGTAGATCCACGGCAGCCCATCGGCGGTGTAGATGTCGGTGCCCGCCAGGAGACCCGCCCCGGTGCGCCGGTAGACGTCGAGGTCGATCATCGCGGGCGCCCACGGATCGAACGAGCCCCCCGCGATGGTCATGGCACCGGCCCACAGGCCCGCCACGAACGGGGGCAGGAACCACACCAGCGCCCCCAGCCATTGGCGGCGCGTCAGGCCGATCGGAGCCTCGGCGGGTGTCGCGGTCGACATGGGCGTCGGCGTCGCCGCCGCGCGCGGACGCCTAGCCGACACGGCGCGCCGCCTCGGTGAACTCCGTGCGCAGCGCGTCGTAATCCCGGGCAACCGGATACTGCGGGAACTCGGCGACCACCCTGTCCGGCGGGCAGAACCAGACGCCGGCGTCCGCCCGGGCCAACATGCCCGAGTCGTTGTAGGAATCCCCCGTCGCGACGACGGTGAGGTTGAGCGTCTGCAGGGCGGCGACCGCCTTCGTCTTCTGGTCGTGCTGTCGCAGCCGATAGCCGACGATGCGGTCCTCGACGATCTCGAGGTCGTGGCACAGCAGCGTCGGGTGGCCCAGCTGCGCCATCAGCGGCATGCCGAAGGGATAGAAGGTGTCCGACAGGATCACCACCTGGAACCGCTGGCGCAGCCAATTGAGGAAATCCGCGGCGCCCGGCAGCGGACCCATGCCGTCGATCACGGCCTGGATGCGGCCCAGGCCGATGCCGTGGCGATCCAGGGTGCGCAGGCGGTGCGTCATGAGCTCGTCGTAGTCGGCGATGTCGCGCGTGGTGAGGCGCAGGTCGTCGATGCCGGTCGCCTCGGCGACGTTGATCCAGATCTCGGGTACGAGCACGCCCTCCAGATCGAGGCAGGCCACCAGCATGCTCACTCCCCCTCGACGCGGAGTACACGGATGGTGCCGCGCACGTCGTCGGAGCCCTCCAGTTCGGCGACCACGGCACGCACGTCGGCGTCGGGTGCGATGTGCGTCGTGATGCCGAGCCGCGCGTGGGCGTCCTGCTCGGGCGCCTGCACCTGCCGGACGGCCTGGATCGACACCTGCCTGCGCGCCAGCGCCGCGGCGACGCGGGACAGGACGCCCGGCTCGTCCCGGACGACCATGCCGAGGTGATGGCGCGAGGCCACCTTGCCCGGATCGGTGATACCGGGTGCGGTGTAGGCGGACTCGCCCGGGCCGGCAACGCCGCGGACGCGATTGCGGGCCGCGGTCACAACGTCGCCCAGGACGGCCGAGGCCGTCGGCGAGCCGCCGGCGCCCGGGCCCATGAACATGAGCTGCCCGGCGTTGCGGGACTCGACGAAGACGGCGTTGAACGCACCCCGAATGCCGGCCAGCGGGTGCGTGGCGGGCACGAGTGTGGGGTGGACGCCGACGGCGATGCTGCCGTCCGCGCTCACCGAGCAGTCGGCGAGCAGCTTGACGACGCAGCCGAGCTGCTCGGCGGTGGCGATGTCGTCGCTCGTCACCCCCGAGATGCCCTCGCGGTCGACGTCGGCGAGCGACACCCGGGTGTGGAAGGCCAGCGAGGCGAGGATGGCGGCCTTGGCGGCGGCGTCCTCGCCCTCGACGTCGGCGGTGGGATCGGCCTCGGCGTACCCCAACGCCTGGGCCTCGGCGAGGGCGTCCGCGTAGTCGGCGCCGGTGGTGTGCATCTGGTCGAGGATGTAGTTGGTGGTGCCGTTGACGATGCCCTTGACGGCGGTCACCTCGTCGCCCACGAGGGACTCGCGCAGCGGCCGGATGATCGGAATCGCGCCGGCGACAGCCGCCTCGTAGTAGATGTCGACCCCGGCGCTCTCGGCGGCCTCGAACAACTGTGCGCCGTGCTGGGCGAGCAGCGCCTTATTCGCGGTGACCACCGACTTGCCCGACGCGAGGGCGTCGGTCAGGAGCCCGAGCGTCGGGTGGATGCCGCCCATCAACTCGATGATCAGATCGATGTCGTCGCGCGCGACGAGCGCCGCGGCGTCCGTGGTGAGGAGCGCCGGATCGACGCCCGGACGCTCACGCTCGGTGCGGGTCGCGACGCCGACCAGCGCGAGCGGGCGTCCGACGCGGGCCCGCAGGTCGTCGGCCTGTTCGATCAGGATGCGGGCCACCTGCGAGCCGACGGTGCCGCAGCCGAGCAGGGCGACGCGCACTCCGGCGCCCGGTGAACTCATCATGGTGGGTCTGGTTCCTTCGTCGATGTCAGCCGAGCAGCCCGGCATCCAGGGCAAGCAGGTCGTCGAGCGTCTCGCGTCGGACCAGCGTGCTGATCCTACCGTCCCGCACCGACACGACGCCGGGGCGCGGGGTGTAGTTGTAGTTGGACGCCATCGAGCGGCTGTACGCGCCGGACGCCGGCACCGCGAGCACATCTGAGGCGGACACGTCGCCGGGCAGGAACACGTTGCGGACGAGGATGTCCCCGCCCTCGCAGTGCAGGCCCACGACGCGGCTGAGCACGGGGGCGGCGTCCGAGACGCGGTTCGCGAGCACCGCGGAGTATTCGGCGGCGTACAGGGCGGGGCGGATGTTGTCGCTCATGCCGCCGTCCACGCTGAGGTAACGGCGGGTCTGGCCGCCGCCGAGCTCGACGTCCTTGACCGTGCCGACGGTATAGAGGGCCGTGCCCGCGGGGCCGCTGATCGCGCGGCCGGGTTCGAGGGAGAGCTTGGGGCGGGTCAGCCCGAAGGCGCGGCACTCGTGATCGACGATGTCGGTGAGGCTGGCGGCCAGGTCGCCCACGGTCGCCGGGGTGTCGTCGACGGTGTAGGCGATGCCGAAGCCGCCGCCCAGGTCGAGCTCGGGCAGCATCAGCCCGGTGGCCTCCTTCACCTGGCTCATGAGGCGCAGCGTCCGGCGGGCAGCGACCTCGAAGCCGTTGGTGTCGAAGATCTGGCTGCCGATGTGGCTGTGGATGCCCATCAGGTCGAGGTTCGGGGCGTGGAAGGTGCGCACCAGGGCCACGAGCGCCTGCCCACCGGTGATCGAGAAGCCGAACTTCTGATCCTCGTGGGCGGTGGCGATGTACTCGTGGGTGTGCGCCTCGACGCCGGTGGTCACGCGGATGAGCACCTGCGCGCGGACGCCGAGCTCCGCGGTCAGGCGCTCGAGGCGTCCGATCTCGTCGGAGGAATCGACGATGATGCGACCCACCCCGGCGGTCAACGCGAGGCGGAGCAGCTCGTCCGACTTGTTGTTGCCGTGCAGCCCGATGCGCTCGGGCGGGAAGCCGGCGCGCAGCGCGACGGTCAGCTCGCCGAGGCTGCTGACGTCGAGGTTGAGACCTTCCTCCTCGACCCAGCGGGCCACGGTGGCGCAGAGGAAGGACTTGCCCGCGTAGTAGACGCCCCACCCGGCGAAGGCGTTGGCCCACGACAGGGCCCGTCCGCGGAAGTCGATTTCGTCGATCACGTAGACCGGCGACCCGCACTCAGCGATGATCTGCGACGCCGTGAGCCCCCCGATACGCAACTCGTCGCCGTCGGCGCGGGCGACGGTGGTGCTCCACAGGCCGTCGGCGAGCGCGTTGGCGTCCGCCGGCCGCACCAGCCAGACGGGAGCGGCCGAGGTGGCGTCGGCATGGATCGAGCCGGCGACGTGCATGTGGGTCATGGCTGCCCACTCTGCCAGAACTCGGCGCATGCCCTCCTTGGACGCCAACGGCCGGACGCGCCCGGGCCGCCGGGCATCAGAGCGCCGTCAGGGGTGCGCACGGTTCGGCCCCCCCGGTTCGGGGCTGGGGGCCGCGGGTGGTAGTGTTCTGGGCGGCTCGCATGCTGCGTCGTGCGCCGGCCCCCATAGCTCAGGGGATAGAGCACCGCCCTCCGGAGGCGGGAGCGTAGGTTCGAATCCTACTGGGGGCGCCGAGCCCAGCGGCCCCGGTCACCATCACCACGACCGGGGCCGCTGCCGCATTCTTGACGCCGACCTCAGCCCTGACTGGCCCGGGCGTACCGGGCCGCCACCTCCGCCACCTGGGCCACGTAGGCGTCCGAGCGGTTGTAGGTGAGGATCGCCCGCCGCCAGGACTCCGCCGTCGTCAGGTCACCGCTCGCGCACAGGTAGCGGGCCGCGGTGAGCGCGGCGTCGTCGATGTTCTGCGGATCGGCGACCCCGTCGCCGTTGGCGTCGGTCCCCCAGCGCGCCCACGTGCCCGGGATGAACTGCATCGGCCCCACCGCGCGGTCGTATTGGGTGTCCCCGTCGTAGCGGCCGCCGTCGCTGTCGGGAATGTGGGCGACGCCGGCGCCGTCCAGGGGGATGCCCACCACCGGCGGCCGGACGACGCCGTCGCCGCCCAGCGTCGAGCCGCCGTAGGAACCGTGCCGGCTCTCGACGTGGCCGATCGCCGCCAGCGTGTTCCAGCCGAGCGCGCAGTTGGGTCGCTCCGTGGCCACGGTGAGGTCGGCCGAGCCGTAGGCGTCCAGCGCCCTGGCCGGGATGCCCGTCCTCTGCGCCGTGCTCACCAGCCAACCCTCGTCCACCAGGATCACCGGCCCCGACCAGGCCACCGGGGGGGGCGTCGGCAGGTCCGGCATCGGCTCTGGTGTCGGTGGGAACTCCGACGGCGGCGTGGCCACGTCCGCCGTCGGAGGTGACGTCGCGGGCGCGCTCGGCAGTGGACCGTCGGTCGCCGTCTCCCCCGGCGGCGCCCGGCCGGA
>JAKDIK010000322.1 GCA_030450535.1 Propionibacteriaceae bacterium | reverse complement strand
TCGGCCCCGAGTCACACTGCGCATGCTGGCCGTCGCGGTGGCGCTCGCGATGAGCCTGCTCGGCTTCACCGCGGGTTTCGTCCCCACCGCTCAGGCGGCGCCTGCGGCGTCCACCGATTCGGTCGTGCAGCGCTCGACGCTGAACCGAATCAAGGCGCTCCTGCCGGCAGATGTGACGGCGAAGGTCGCCGAGCTGCGCCGCCAGGCCGACGTCATCGACCCCACCCAGTACAAGTGCGGGCCGACCTCGCTGAACGCCTGGGTCGAACAGCGCGTCGCGCGGTGGTCGACCACCGACCGCCTCTTGGTGCAGCTGATCGGACTCGATGCCTATCCCACGCTCGACGTTACGCTTTTCGGTCATGTGAACGATTCCTTCTATGAGCCCCGCATTCAGGCCGACCAGGTGCGGGACGCCTTCACTCGCTCGGGAGCGTTCTGGGAGTCGGCGTCCGACGACACCATCCTGCTGGGCATGCACTCCGACATGACACGCAGCCCCGCCAAGGTGGCGCGCATCGGTGCTGCCGTCTTCGGTCTCGGTGACGACGAGGCCCATCTTTTCGGCACGCTCGTGGCTGGCTACGTCCGACTGAGCCCCGGTTTCGAACGCGGACGGACGCCCCTGTTCAGCTTCAACGCCTACGCTCAGCCCGGCCTGGACGAGACCTCGCCGGCGATGGTTGTCATGGGCGATGGCATGCTGCAGGCCTACGACGCGCTCGGCTACGGCGACGTGGCGGGGGCATTCATCACTGCACACGAGGTGGGTCACACCGTGCAGATGCGCGCAGGCCTGTTCGATGACCACTCCGGAGAACCGGAGGAGACCCGCTACACCGAACTCATGGCGGATGCCATGTCGGCGTACGCCCTCGCACACCCCCGGGGCCTTGGCCTGGATGAGCGTCGCGTGGATCACTTCGTTGCCGTGGCGTACGCCATCGGGGATTGTGCATTCGATGCCGGCGGACACCACGGCACCCCGAACCAACGGGCGCGTGCGGCGCAGTGGGCGGCGGCCGTGTCGGACGCCGCGTCTCCGGCGGGACGCGTCCTGACGTTCGGGGAGTTCAAGTCGGCCTTCGACGCCGCATACCCGAACCTGATCGCGCCCGACGCCACCACCTGAGGCCGCCCGGCGCGTAGGGTCGAGATGACAGCGTCGACAGGAGGCCAGACCCATGCCGTACCTCACAGTGCCGAAGGAAGCCCCGGTCACCGAGATGACCCCGATCCAGCTCTACGTCGAGGACACCGGTGGCGACGGCCGTCCGATCGTGCTCATCCACGGGTGGCCGCTGTCGGCGCAGGCGTGGGCCGAGCAGATCCCGGCCCTCGTGGACGCCGGCCACCGGGTCGTCGCCTACGACCGCCGCGGCTTCGGGCGGTCCGACAAGTCGCCGTTCGGCTACGACTACGACACGTTCGCGGCCGACCTCGCGGAGGTGATGACCCAGCTCGACCTGCGCGACGCCGTGCTCGTCGGCTTCTCGATGGGCGGCGGCGAGGTGGCCCGTTACCTGGGCGCGCACGGTTCGGACCGGGTGGCGGGCGCGGTGTTGGCGGCGGCCGTGACGCCCGCGCTCTGCATCACCGCCGACAACCCCGACGGTGGCATGCCGCTGGAGGGGTTCGCAGAGTTGCGCGAGCAGTGCCGCGGCGATCGGGACGGCTTCCTGCGCACCTTCATGACGAATTTCTTCTCCAACCCCGACCACCTCGCCGTCAGCGACGACCAGTTCCAGGAGGCGTTGCGCATCACCGGCCAGGGGTCGGACCAGGCGCTCGAGACCAGCATTCTGGCCTGGGCCACGGACTTCCGCGACGACCTGCGCGCGGTGCGCGTCCCCACGCTCGTCATCCACGGCGACTCCGACAACAACGTGCCGTTCGAGGCGTCCGGCAAGCGGGTGCCGCAGTTCGTGCCGGACGCGCAGGTCCACGTCGTCGCGGGCGGTCCGCACGGCATCAACGTCAGCCATGCCGAGGAATTCAACCGGGTGCTACTCGGTTTCATCGCCTCGCTGTGAGCCGGACGCGCTGCGTGGCTGGTCGGCGGTTGGCTGGTCGGCGGGTGGCTGGACGGCGCCGGAGCCGGATGCCCGGCGCGCCGGCGTCCGCCCGCTGATGCGCGCCCACTTGGAGGCGGATCCGCACCACCCGGGCGCGTTCACCGTGAGGGCGGGGGAGACGGCGCAGTCGTGGGTCAACCCGGCCGACCCGCTGCACCTGGAGTTCGAGTACGTGCAGCGCATCTGCGAGGCGCTCGGGTCGACGGTGCTGGCGCGGCCCCTCGACGAGCGGGTGCGCGTGGTGCATCTCGGCGGTGGCGGGCTGACGATTCCGCGCTGGGTGGCGACGCTGCGGCCCGGGACGGCGCAGATCGTGTGCGAGCCGGACGCCGACCTGGTCGACGACGTGCGTCGGCTGCTGCCGCTGCCGAAGCAGTCGGGCATCAAGGTGCGCGTGGTGGACGGCCGGTCGGGGCTCGCGGCCATGCCGCCGGACTATCTGGACGCCCTCGTCCTGGACGCCTTCGACGGCCCGCGGGTGCCGCCGTCGCTGGCGTCCGCGGAGTTCTTCGACGACTTGGAGCTGCGCCGGCGTCCGGGGGCGGTGCTGTGCGCCAACGTGACCGACCGGGCGCCGTTCGGGTGGGCGCGCCGGTTCGTGGCCGGGGTGCGGGGGAGCTTCCGGCAGGTGATGGTGAGCGCGGAGACGTCCGTGTGGAAGGGACGCCGGTTCGGCAACCTCGTCGTGGTCGCCTCGGACGCCACCCTGCCCGCCACGGAATTGTCGCGGCTGGCGTCCCGGGCGGCGTTCCCCTACCGGGTGCTGGCCGGCCGCGAGGTCGTCGACTGGATCTCGGACGCCTCGCCGTTCACCGACGCGGACGCCCAGGCGTCCCCGGCGCCCAAGCGAGGGGCGTGGTTCTCCTGAGGCGGCCCCCCGGCGGCAACCAGCGATGGCGCCTCTCCGTGTCGACTGGGGAATGCTCCACCCCCACACCGATTCCTCGCCCCCACACCGATTTGGACCCGACTTTGTGGCGCCATG
>JAKDIK010000011.1 GCA_030450535.1 Propionibacteriaceae bacterium | reverse complement strand
GCCAAGCAGGACACGGGCCACACCACGACGACGAGCGCGAACAGCATGGCGTTCACCGCTACCGTGAGACTCTCCGGGAACGACAACAGGACGAGGGAAGCGCCATCGTGGAAGGCGGCCGGGTAGAAGGAAACGGGCACGTCCCCGGACGTGAGGCGCCCCAGCGTCAACGAGGACGCATCTGAGGTCTGCACGATGTACCGGACGGCGCTCAGGTGGAAGAGGTTGTCGAAGCGTTGAGCGAACCAGTCGGGACGCTGGGTCACTGCGAGGAACTGGCGCGCCATCAGGCCGATCGCGAGCGCCAGCCCGACCCAGTAGGGGAGATCGTCGCGGAGCGAGCCCGTCCACCATCGATCCATGCCCTTGCGACGGGTTGCGTGACGAATGGACCAGACCACCATGGACATGAGGGCGGCGACTCCCACGGGGATCCACCAGCCCCACGGCACGCGCAGCAGGCCGCCTAGGATCGCTCCCACGGAGATGGATGTCACGGAGAGCACGGGCGCCAGCGCCACTGCGGCGAACCCGCGTAGTCCCGCCACCCAGGCGATGACGAGGCCGGGGAGGAGCGTGAAAGCCACGGCCAGCAGCGCCGGACCAGCCAGCGGCAACCAGATCATGCGCCTGATCCTCTCACGCGAATCGTCCGTCCTCGCCGCGACGTGCGGGGGTCGACACGCCCTGGGTCGGCCTGGTGCCCGGTATCGCTCAGCGAGACCGATCGTCCCATCCACGAGGATTCCCGGTTGTGGGAAGTGCGTTCACTTCATTGGTGAAAGGATGGGTCCCATGAGCCCACGAACCATCGGTGTGACGGAGGTTGCGCTGCGCGATGCGCACCAGAGCCTCATGGCAACCCGGATGGCCCTGGAGGACATGGTGGACGCCTGCGCGGACATCGACCAGGCCGGTTTCTGGAGTGTCGAGTGTTGGGGCGGCGCCACGTACGACGCCTGCATCCGCTTCCTGAACGAGGATCCGTGGCAGCGGCTCCGCACGTTCCGCGAGCTGATGCCCAACAGCCGGCTCCAGATGCTGCTGCGCGGTCAGAACCTCCTCGGCTACCGGCACTACGAGGACACGGTCGTCGAGAGATTCGTCGAGAAGTCGGCGGAGAACGGCATGGACGTCTTCCGCGTCTTCGACGCCCTCAACGACCCCCGCAACATGGCCCACGCCATGGCCGCGGTGAAGAAGGTCGGCAAGCACGCCCAGGGCACCATCTGCTACACGATCAGCCCGCTGCACACGACCGAGGGCTACATCGCACTCGCCGGCCAGCTGCTCGACATGGGCGCCGAATCGCTGGCGCTGAAGGACATGGCGGCGCTGCTGCAGCCGCAGCCGGCGTACGACATCGTCCGCGGCATCAAGGAGACCTACGGCGAGGACACGCAGGTCAACGTCCACTGCCACTCGACCACGGGCGTCACGCTGGTCTCACTCATGAAGGCGATCGAGGCGGGGGCGGACGTCGTCGACACCGCCATCAGCTCGATGTCGCTCGGCCCGGGCCACAACCCGACCGAGTCGCTCGTCGCCATGCTCGAGGGCACCGAGTACACCACCGACCTCGACATGGAGCGTCTGCTGCGGGTGCGCGATCATTTCGCGGCCGTTCGTCCGAAGTACGCCGAGTTTGAGTCGGCGACGCTGGTGGACACCAACATTTTTTCCAGCCAGATCCCCGGCGGCATGCTCTCGAACATGGAGAGCCAGCTCCGCGCGCAGGGTGCGGGCGACCGCATTCGCGAGGTGATGGCCGAGGTGCCGCTGGTCAAGGCGGACGCCGGCCACCCGCCGCTGGTGACCCCGAGTTCGCAGATCGTGGGCACCCAGGCCGTGTTCAACGTCCTCATGGGCCGCTACAAGGTGCTGACCGGCGAGTTCGCCGACCTCATGCTCGGCTACTACGGCGAGTGCCTGGGCGAGCGCAACCCCGAGGTCGTCGAGATCGCCAAGGCGCAGACGAAGAAGGAACCGATCACGCAGCGTCCGGCCGATCTGCTCCAACCCGAGTGGGATCACCTGGTCGAGGAGGCGTCCAAGCTCGACGGCTTCGACGGCTCGGACACCGACGTGCTCACCTACGCGATGTTCCCCTCGGTCGCGCCCGGGTTCCTGGCCAATCGCGACGAGGGTCCCAAGAACGTGGGCAAGACGCCCGAACAGCTGCAGGCCGAGGCCTCGAGCTCGTCGGACGCCGGCCGCGCGGTGCAGGGCCCGATCACGTACAAGGTGTCCCTCGGGGGACGCGAAAACACCGTCACCGTCGAAAGGGCGTGACATTTCCATGGCCAAGAAGCCCACGATTCCCGCCATGGCCGAGCAGGTGGAGACCGTCCACCAGCGCCGGCTGAAGGACCGGCTGGGTGGCGGCGAGGACCGCCTCCAAAAGCAGCGCGACAAGGGCAAGATGACCGCCCGCGAGCGGGTCGACGCCCTGCTCGATGAGAACTCCTTCCAGGAGATCGGCCTGTTCCGCCGCAACCGGACGGTCACCTTCGGCATGGACACCGCGGACATGCCCGCCGACGGCGTCGTCACCGGCACCGGTGCCGTCTACGGCCGCCCCGTGCACGTGGCGAGCCAGGACTTCACCGTCGTCGGCGGTTCGGCCGGCGAAACCCACTCCAAGAAGGTCGTGGAGATGATGGAGTCCGCGCTCAAGTGCGGCACCCCGTTCGTCTTCATCAACGACTCCGGTGGCGCACGCGTTCAGGAGGGCATCGACTCGCTGTCCGGCTACGGGCAGGTGTTCTACTCGAATGTGAAGCTGTCCGGTGCGGTGCCGCAGGTCTCGATCATCTCCGGCCCCTGCGCGGGTGGGGCGGCGTACAGCCCGGCCCTGACCGACTTCATCATCCAGACGCGCAAGGCCCACATGTTCATCACGGGCCCGAACGTCATCACGCAGGTGACCGGCGAGAAGGTGACCCAGGACGCCCTCGGTGGTGCGGACGCCCACATGGGTGTCTCCGGCGTCAACCACTTCGTGGCCGAGGACGACGCGCAGGCGATCCTGATCGCGCAGAAGCTGCTGAGCTTCCTGCCCCAGAACAACACCGAGGACCCGCCCGTCGTCGATCCGGATCCCTACGTGGAGCCGGACGACTCGCTGCTCGACATCGTCCCGGTCGAGGGCACGCGCGGCTACGACGTGCGGGAGGTGATCGCCAAGATCGTCGACCACCAGGACTTCCTCGAGGTGCAGGCCGGCTACGCGATGAACATCGTGGTGGGCTTCGCCCGCATCAACGGTCGCAGCGTCGGCGTCATCGCCAACCAGCCGAACGTGATGGCCGGCGTCCTCGACATCAACGCGTCCGACAAGTCGAGCCGGTTCATCCGGTTCTGCAACGCGTTCAACATCCCGCTGGTGACGCTGGTGGACGTCCCGGGCTTCCTGCCCGGCGTGGCCCAGGAACACGGCGGCATCATCCGCCACGGCGCAAAGATGCTGTACGCGTACTCGGCGGCCACCGTCCCGAAGGTCACCGTCGTGCTCCGCAAGGCGTATGGCGGCGCGTACCTCGCCATGTGCTCCAAGGATCTGGGTGCCGACCAGGTGTTCGCCTGGCCGACCGCCGAGATCGCGGTCATGGGCGCTGAGGGTGCGGCGTCGGTGGTGTTCAAGCGCGAGATCGACAACGCAGAGGATCCGGCGGCCCGGCGTGCCGAGTTGGTCGAGGAGTACCGCTCGACGTTCTCGACGCCGTTCGTCGCGGCCTCCCGCGGCCTCGTGGACGACATCATCAATCCTGCCGACACGCGCCGGAAGGTCGCGATGGCGCTGGAGATCCTGGTCAACAAGCGCGAGCTCCGGCCCGCCAAGAAGCACGGCCTCGGGCCGGCCTGATCGGGGGAACCATGTCGGACGACGTCAACGCCGAGCTTCTGGCCGCCGTCAGGGCCCTCACCGAACGGGTCGAGAGCCTTGAGGGTGAGATCAAGAGCATCAAGCTCGTCAACGCGCAGAACGTGCCGGAGGAGGTGGTGGTCGCCATCGGCGCGGCCGTCGCCGCCTACCTCGGCCACCGGGCGAAGCGGCGTCAGTCGCACTTCACGCGCTCGTCGGCCTGGCAGTCCACCACGCGCCGCTCCCAGCACGTCCATGCGCCGCTCCACCTGCGGTAGAAAGGCACACCAGTCATGAAGTTGAAGGTCACCGTCAATGGGATCCCGTACGACATCGAGGTGGAGGTCGAGGAGTCCGAACGACACGCCCCGTCGATCGTCATCGGGGCCGGCGGGGGAGCGATGAACGCCCCCGTCGCGACCACCGCCTCCGTGCAGGCCACGTCGGCCAACGCGGTCACCGCGCCTCTGTCGGGCTCCGTCTCGCGGATTCTTGTGGAGGAGGGCGCCGCGATCGAGGCCGGTCAGGTGCTCCTCGTCCTCGAGGCCATGAAGATGGAGACCGAGATCACCGCGCCGTCCGACGGCACGGTGGCGCGGATCCTCGTCTCCGCCGGCGACGCCGTCGCTGGCGGAGAGGCCCTGATCGAGCTGGGCTGACCGCCGGGGTGCTTCCTGCGCTGCCGATCAGCGGTTGAGTGCCTCGGGGTTGTTGAGGGGCACGATGCCGTGATGGGCGGTCAGCGCGGCCAGCACCACGGTGATGATCACGACGACGAGGAGAGTGAGCAGCGCCGGTCGGTCGGTACTCGTGGCCGGCCGGCTGCGCGTCGAGATCGCGCAGATGGTGGCACCCAGCGACAGGTAAAGGGCCGCCTCGGCCCACTCCTGGTACCGCACCACCGGGCTCACGGGGGCGATGAGCGACGCAATCTTGTAACCCACCATCGTCAGCGAGCCGATCATCGTGTACGTCGGCACCGCGAGCGTCCCCCAGAACGGGCCCGTCAGGCGTGCCCGTGGGCCGCGGGTGAGCCAGGCGAAGGCCACACCGGCAACCGCGATCAGGACGGTGATGCCCTTGAAGACCGACTGGAGCCGGAACCCCGTCACCTCGATGTTGTGGAAGTTGGTCTCGGCCTGTTCGTTGACGCCCGCCAGGCGGTCCGGTGTCGCAATGTTGAGGGCACGTTGGGCCCAGGAGATCTCCTCGCCGGCGAGCAGGAGGGCGCCCACCGCGACCAGGACCAGGACGATGGCTGCGCCGCGTCGATGCCGCAGCCGCCAGGCGGTGAGTGCGGCCAGCACGGCCGTGAACAGGAGCGCGGCGAACTGGAGCCACTCCACGGGGAAGTCCTCGCGAAGCACCATGTAGTAGCTCGGGCGGTCAATCAGGTAGATCAGGGCCAACACGACCGTGCCGACGATGGGCGTCCACGCCACCACGTCGGCGACCCAGGGCGGGAAGCCGTCGCGGCGAGCGTCGGCGCGGAACCAAGCCCTCACGCGGGCAAACGCGTGCGGAGCCGGTGCGGAGACGGCTGCCGTGCGAGTGGAATGCGACATATTGGGTCCTCTGCGAGCGCGGCATCCCCCAAGGCCGTCTCGCGCTGGACTACGAAAGTAGTGGAGGTGACTCAACCTTAACGGAAGGTAAACAAGAGCTAAAGAGGTGACCAACGGTTGCCGTCGTGCTCGGTGAGTGGCCCGACGACTGGTGAGGAGCTCCGAACGATCAGCCGGGTCGGAATCGTCACGTGGACCGTTCCCTCCCGGGTCGTGTCGGACACGAGATCGACCATCGTCCGGCTGATCTGCTCAAAGGGGAGCCGCACGGTCGTCAGGGGCGGGCGCGACGCCTCGGCCACGGCCGCATCGTCGAACCCAACCACGTGCACATCGTCGGGGATGCGCCGCCCGGACCCCTCGATGACCTCCACTGCTCCGACGGCCATGGCGTCGTTGCCCGCGAACACGGCGTCCAGGTCTGGGCGGACCGCGAGCAGGGTCGACATGGCGCGCGCGCCGCTTTGCCGCCCCCAATCGCCCTCCGCGACGAGGCTCGGGTCTGCGGCGAGACCGTGCTCGCGAAGGACAGCGCCGTAGCTGGTGTGGCGGTCGTGGCCGCCGCGCGAGTCCGATGGACCGATGATGGTGGCGATCCGCCGTCGCCCCTGGGCGACGAGATGCTCCACGGCGCGTCGGGCACCGCCGGCGTCGTCCGCGGTCACGGTGCTGATGCGGTCGTTCCAGGTCGGCGCCCCGTTGGACACGATGGGAACGCCGGCGGACAGCAGGTCGGTGATGAGCGGGTCGCCCTGGTGGGGCGAGACCAGTAGGACGCCGTCCACGTGGCCGCCATGGACGTACTCCTTGGCACGTCGCCGCTCACCCTCGCTGCCGGCCACCAGCAGGACCAGCGTCAACTCGCGCTCGGCCATCTCCTCGGCCGCGGCGCGGAAGAGGACGGCGAAGTTGGGGTCCTCGAAGAGGGCGCGCTGGGGCTCGGTGAGCAGGAAGACGTAGTTGCCGCTGCGGCCCGTCGCCAGGGACCGGGCTGCCTGGTTGGCCCGGTAACCGGTCTTCGCTATGGCTCGCTCCACGGCGCGTTGTGAGTCCGGCGCCACCCACTTCCCGCCATTGAGCACCCGCGACACGGTGGCGTAGGAGACGCCGGCTTCGCGTGCAACGTCGCGGATGGTGGGTCGTCGGGCGTCGGTGCTCACCTCCTCATGCTAGGCCGCGCCTCGTGTCGCCCACAATGCTCTCGGCTGTGAGCGGTTGCAGGCTTCGTCGAGAATGCTTGACCCGGGAACGAGGCGAGTCATAGAGTGTGCCCAGCAACGGACCTGTAACCGGTCACAGCAGGCGAAGCAGACCCGGGCCCGTGCCACATCGAGGAGGATGTCCATGCTCACCCGTCGAAACCTGCTGGTCTCTCTCGGCGTCGCCGCAGTCGCGGCCCCGCTTGCGGGGTGCGGCGGAACGGCCACCGCCCCGGTGACGCCGGCCGCCACGTTCGACCCCAACACCACCGCCACCCTCACCATGACCTGGTGGGGCAACGACGATCGCGCCGAGCGCTACCGCAAGGCCATCGCGGCGTTCAACGAGAAGTACCCGAACATCACCGTCCAGTCCCAGTTCCAGCCCTTCGCCGACTACTGGACGGCCCGCAACACCGAGGCCGCCGGCGGCGCGCTGCCCGACGTCTTCCAGATGGACCTGAGCTACCTGCGCCAGTTTGGCAACAACAATCAGTTGCTCCCGCTCGACGGCCAGGTGGGCACCAACCTCGACGTCAGCGGTTTCGACGAGGCCCTGCTGGGCTCCGGCAAGCTCAACGAGATGCAGTACGGCATCCCGACCAGCACCAACACGCTGGCCATGTTCTACCACCCGGAGGTCATCGAGACGCTCGGCATGGAGCCGCCGACCAACGGGTACACATGGGAGGACTACCACGCGTTGGTCGCCGATGGCGCGGCCGCGGGCGCGGGCATGGACCCGAAGCTCTACTACGGCGGCAGCCCCGCGGGCGTGCTGTGGTTCTTCATCCAGTGGCTGGTGCAGAAGGGCGTCACCCCCTTCACCGAGGAGGGCCAGCTCGGCTTCGACGAGAGCCACGTCAGGGAGTGGCTGACGATGTGGGACGACCTCAACACCCCGGAGATCCGCTATCCGCAGGCCCGCGCCGAGCAGCTCAAGCCCAAGGGCGGCTTCACGGCGATGGAGGTCGCCACCGAGATGAGCTGGGACAACTTCCTGGCCGGCTACGTCGCCGACTCGGGCAGCGACGAGGTCACCATGCTCCCGATCCCGGCGGGCGAGGACGGCGAGACGCACATGTTCTTCAAGCCGAGCATGCTGCTCTGCGCCGGCGCAAACACGAGTAACGCGGACGCCGCCGCCGCGCTCATCAGCTTCATGGTCAACGACCCCGAGGTCGGTGCCATCTTCGGCACCTCCAAGGGAGTGCCCGCGGTGAAGGCTCAGCGCGACGCCATGGACGTCCAAGAGGGCTCGGTGGACGCCCGCGTCGTCGCCTACGAGGAGTCGGTCGCGAGCCAGGTCACTGAGTCGACCCCCGTCCCGGTGGAGGGCTACGGCGCCATCGAGGCCGCGTGGCTGCGGCTGGCCGGCGACTACGGCTACGACAGGCTCACCATCGACGAGTGGGTCGAGCTGGGGTGCCTGGCCGGCTCGGCTACCGGCCCCCCCGCCGGCCCCCCTTGCTGCAGCCGGGGGCGGTCCTGGGGGGGCCCCGGGGCCCAGCCCACCCTCGTGCGAAAGGAGGGGCGCCATGGCGGCACCCTCGATCGAGGCCAGGCCCGGACTCGCGCGTACCCGGCGACGGGAAGCGCTGGCCGGGTACGGCTTCCTCAGCCCCTGGTTGATCGGCTTCTTCCTCCTCACGGCCGGCCCGATGATCGCCTCGCTGGTGTTGGCCTTCACCGACTACAACATCTTCCGGGCGCCGAGGTTCGTCGGCGTCGACAACTTCGTCGACCTGTTCAATGACCCGCGGTTCTTCGCCGCCTGGCGCGTCACGCTGACCTACGTCCTCGTCGCGGCCCCGCTGAAGATGCTCGCCTCCCTGCTCGTCGCGCAGTTGCTGGCCGCGCCCTACCGCGGCCAGAGCTTCTACCGGTCGGCGTTCTACGCGCCGTCGCTGGTGGCCGCGAGTGTGTCGATCGCGCTCGTGTGGCGCGCGATGTTCATCGACGGTGGTCCCGTCGCGCAAGTGCTGGGGTTCCTCGGCCTGCCCAACCAGGGGTGGATCGGCAACCCCGACATGTCGATCCCGCTGTTCGTCCTACTCGCCGTGTGGGCGTTCGGCGGACCCATGGTGATCTTCCTGGCCGGGCTCAAGCAGATCCCGCAGGACCTCTACGAGGCCGCGGACGTCGACGGCGCCGGCGGGCTGCGGAAGTGGTGGCACATCACGCTGCCGATGCTGTCGCCCACCATCTTCTTCAACAGCCTGCTCGAGATCATCGGCTCGTTCATGGTCTTCGGGTCGGCGTTCATCATCTCGAACGGCACCGGCGGCCCCGCCAACTCGACCCTGTTCTACACCCTTTACCTGTACCAGCGGGCGTTCACCGACCTCCGCCTGGGCTACGCGTCGGCCATGGCGTGGGCGTTCTTCGTGGTCATCGGCATCCTCACCTTCATCTACTTCCGCCTCTCGCGCGGGTGGGTGTTCTACGCAGGAGACTCGCGATGACCGACACCGCAACCGCCAACTTCGAGACGACGCCGCAGCCGCCCGTGGATGTCCTGACGAGCACCCGCGGCGCCCGGCGCCGCCCGGCCCCGCGCAGGACGGTCAAGGAGGTCATCTTCCACGTCGTGATGATCGCGATGCTCTGCGTCGCGCTCTACCCCGTGGCGTGGATGATCATGAGCTCGTTCAAGCCGTCGGAGGACGTCGTCAACAACGTCTCCCTGATCCCGGACCCCTTCACCTTCGACAACTACGTCAAGGCGTTCGCGGGGATCGCGGGCGTGCCCTTCTGGTCGTTCTTCCGCAACTCCCTGCTGCTGGCGACGCTGTCGGTGATCGGCATCCTGCTGAGCGTCCCGATGGCCGCCTACGCCTTCGCCCGCTGCCGGTTCCCCGGGCGGTCGGCGTTCTTCACGATCATGATCGGAACCCTGCTGCTGCCGTTCCACGTCGTGATCATTCCGCAGTACGTCATGTACCAGCAGGCCGGTCTGGTCAACACCTACGTGCCGTTGCTGCTCGGCAACTACCTCGCCACGGACGCCTTCTTTGTCTTCCTGATGGTGCAGTTCATCCGCAGCATCCCGCGGGAGCTCGATGAAGCCGCCACCATCGATGGCGCCGGCAAGCTGCGCATCCTGGTGCAGATTATCCTGCCGTTGCTGAAGCCCGTCCTCATCACCGCGGCGATCTTCAACTTCATCCAGAGCTGGAACGACTTCCTCGGGCCCTTGCTCTACCTCAAACGCCCCGACCTCTACCCGCTGCCGATCGCGCTGCGCCTGTACGTGGACGAGTCCACGGCGGCGGCCGACTACGGAGCCCAGATGGCGATGGCCGTCCTGGCGCTGCTGCCCGTGCTGTTGTTCTTCCTGGTGTTCCAGCGCTACATCGTCGACGGCATGGCCTCGAGTGGCCTCAAGGGATGACCGCTGTGACCGAGACCCAGCACGCACAGGACGCCGAGCGCGTCGAGACGGCGGCCCGGCCGAAGGGGTTCGAGCTGTTCGGCGAGATGGGGCTGGTGGGTGTCCTGGCGCTCGCCGGCTGCGTCGTCCTCGTCGGCTGGATCGCCGCCGTGGCGGCGGGCGTCGCGCATATGCGGCGTCACCTCTGGGGCTACGGCGATTCCGTGGCCGACTACGCGGGCCTCTTCCGTGACTCCCTCCGCGGGAATTGGCCGGCGGCGCTGGCGAGCGTGGCCGTCGGTTTCCTGCTCTGGGCCAACGCCGCGTGGGTGTCCGCGGGCGCGGTGCCCGGCGGCTCAGGGTTGCTGGCCGCGCTCGGCGTCGTCGGGGCAGCGGTGTGGGCCGTGTGCGTCCGCGCCGCCGCTGCCTGGTCGTCACCGGAGGGCGAGGCAACGGTCGCGGGCGTTCGGGGCTGGTGGGCGCTGCTGGCGTGGGCGGGCCGCACCTGCCTCGACGACCTCGTCGGGACGTTGCTCCTGCTCGTCTCCTTGGGCCTGGGGATCCTGCTGGTGTGGATGTTCATCCCGCTGTTCATCGTCGTGCCCGGGCTGTGGGTGCTGGCGGCCGTCGGCGTCGAGTTCCGCAGGCACACGCGCGCGGCCACCCGATAACCGGGCGTCCGAGGCCGGGCGCCGAGGACTACTTCTTTCGAATCCCTACTCGCAACAGGAGGACCCGTGCTCCGCGCATGGAACGACCAGCTGACCGGACTCGCCTACGGCGGGGACTACAACCCCGAGCAGTGGCCGAGTGAGGTCTGGGATGAGGACATCCGCCTCATGAACGAGGCCGGGGTCAACCTCGTCAGCCTGGCGATCTTTGCCTGGGCCACGATCGAACCCAACGAGGGCGAGTTCCATTGGGAATGGCTCGACGACATCGTCGCCAGACTCCACGGCGGGGGCGTCCGGATCGCGCTGGCCACCGCGACCGCCTCCCCACCTCCATGGTTGACCATGAAGCACCCCGAGATCCTTCCGGTGTCACGCGAGGGGGTCGTCCTCAACCAGGGTGGACGCCAGTCGTTCCGGATCTCCTCACCGGTCTATCGGGGCTACGCAGTCGGGATGGCGCGCAGGATGGCCGAGCGCTACGGGGATCACCCGGCGCTGGCGCTGTGGCACGTCGACAACGAGATCGGCTGCCACATCCCCGACGACTTCTCCGAGGATGCGACGGTCGCCTTCAGGGCCTGGCTGCGGGAGCGGTACGGGAGCATCGACGCGCTGAACGAGGCGTGGGGGACGGCCTTCTGGTCGCAGAAGTACGGCGACTTCGAGCACATCCTGCCGCCGCTCCCCGCGCCGACGTACCCCAACCCGACGCAACAACTCGACTGGCGGCGTTACACCTCGGACGTCCACAAGGAGTATTACCTGGCGATCCGGGACGTGCTGCGCGAGGTGACGCCCGAGGTGCCCGCCACCACGAACTTCATGCTCGGCACCGGTAACCGGCACGCCGACTACGCCGACTGGGCGTCCGGGATGGACGTCATCGCCAATGACCACTACACCCGGGCTCACGACCCCGAACGGCACGTGGAGCTGGCCTTCGCCGCCGACCTGTCGCGCGGGGTGGGGTGCGGTGCGCCCTGGCTGCTGATGGAGCACTCCACCTCGGCGGTCAACTGGCAGCCGCGCAATCGGGCCAAGGGCCCCGGCGAGATGGTGCGCAACTCGCTGTCCCACGTCGCCAGGGGGGCCGACGGGGCGATGTTCTTCCAGTGGCGGGCCAGCCGGGCAGGCGCCGAGAAGTACCACTCCGGCATGGTTCCCCACGCAGGCACCGACAGCCAGGTGTGGCGCAATACGGTCGAGCTGGGCGCGGCCCTGGCGGCGCTCGGACCGGTGCGCGGGTCGCGGGTGGAATCCCGGGCCGCGGTGGTGTTCGACTACCCGAGCCTGTGGGGCCTCGAACTCGACAGCCACCCGACGAACGACCTCCTCTACCCCGACCTCGTCCTCGACTGGTACCGGGCGTTCTTCCACGAGGGAGTGGTCGTCGACGTGGTCTCACCGTTGGCGGACCTCTCCGGCTACGACCTGGTCGTCGCGCCCAACCTGTACCTCGGTGACGCCCCTCGGGCCGAGAATCTGGCCGGCGTCGTCGAGCGTGGGGGAGTGTTCGCGACGACCTGGTTCTCGGGGATCGTCGACGAATCCGACCACGTGATCCTGGGCGGCTATCCGGGCGCGTTCGCCGAGCTGCTCGGCGTCCGGACGGAGGAGTTCTGCCCGCTGCAGTCTGGAGAGCGGGTCCGGGTCCGGCTGAATGGCGCCGACGCCGCGGACGTCGCATGCGGCACATGGTCGGAACGGACAGAACTCCGCGGCGCCCGAGCGTATGCCACCTACGTCGGCGGCGACCTGGACGGCCTGCCGGCCGTGACCGAGCGGGCCGTGGGCGAGGGACACGCCTGGTACGTCGGGACCGACCTGCCGATCGAGGCCAAGCGCTCCGTGGTGCGGGAGTGGCTCGCGCAGGCGGGCGTGCGTCCGGTACTGGCAGAGCCCGTCGCCGGCCTCGAGGCCGTCCGGCGGGTCTCCGGAGAGGACAGCTACCTGTTCCTTTTCAACCACACCACCGAGTGCCTCCGCGTCGCCGCGTCCGGCACCGATCTGCTCACCGGCTCCACGCACGCCGACGGCCTCGAGCTGGCCGCCGGCGGCTCGGCGGTGATCCGCGAGGGCTCCGAGGGAGGGCGCCCGTCTGACGTGCGGCGCTAGGGTTTGGCCATGACACGCCTGCGCGAGGAGGGTTCCGACGAGGACAGGGCTGCGCGGCGTTGGCGGCTGCCGGATTGGTCGGTGATCGGGACGCTCGTGGTGGTGAGCCTGCTCGCGTTCGGGGCGTTCATGACCGGGCTCGGCTGGCTGGCGGGACTCGCCGCGGGCATCGCCCAGGTGCGGCGCGCGGTGTCGGGGCGCTCCCATACTGTCGGGGATTTCGCGGCCGCTACGTGGAATGCCCTGCGGCACAACTGGCTGATGGCCGTCGGTGGCCTGGCCGTCGCGGTGCTGCTCTACATGAACGTGGTCTGGCTCGGGGGCGGCTACGTGCCGGGCGGCCCGGTAGCACTCTGGGGCGCGGTGGGCGTCGCGGCCCTGGTCTGGGCGGTGCTGTTGCGGGCCGCGGCGTTGTGGTCGAACCCCGAGGGCGAGGCGTCCGGGGACGCCCATGGGTGGTGGCCGCTCGTGCAGAAGGCGGCGCGGATCAGCCTCGACGACCCGCTGGGGACCCTGGGGCTGTTGGCGGCGCTGACGCTGACGATCGGCCTCGTGATGGTCTTCCCGCCGATCTTCATCCTGTTGCCGGGCCTGTGGGTGCTGGCCGGCACGGTGGTGGAATCGCGGCGGCTGGGCGCGTGAGCACCGCAGGGCCGTCTCACCCGAGGATGAGGGTCGATACTCCAACCCCCATCTTCGGGTGAAGCGGGTCGGCATCGTCAGTCGGGGCAGGATGGGCAGCGTGTGAGGTCTCCTCGCCACCCCCGCGTCCGAAGCACCGCCGCGACCTGACGCGCCGTGAGGCACGGATGCACGCGGATCGCGACGGTGCCGTAGCGCAACGTGATCTGCCCCAACGCCGCGTGGGCGTTGTCCCGCGCCGCGTCGCGGAACTGCGTCGCGTCGTGGCAGCGCCCGTCCACCTCGGCGATCGTGGTGTAGGCGTCGTAGCAGACGTCGCTGCGCGTCCCTCCGGAGAGCGACATTTGACGGCGCCCCTCAGGCAACCCGTGCGCCCGCTCGACGTCGCGTCGGTACAGCCACTCCAGCGTGCTCTCCACCCCGGAGAGATCGCCCAGCACAGCGAGCAGCATCGTCCGCTGTCGGAGCCGCGTCCGGCCGCGCGCGGTGCGTGTCAACCGGGCCACGCTCGTCCGGCGCTCGCGCACGGCCTCGGACGCCAGCGTCACCCAGCCCTCGATGCCCAGCTCCTGGCCCACGTCGAGCAGGGCGTCGTCGGTCCGGATGCGCGGCAGCGTGCCGGCCACGTGGTCGAGGCGTCCGGCGCCGTCCTCGCGGAAGAACCATCCCGGACGGTCCGCTCGGCGAACCCCAGCGGGTACCCAGACCGCGACGTCGTGGACGCGCACCTCCATCCCGGACGCCGCCAGCGCCGCCCACCCGCCGAGGGACGAGGCCGGCCCGCCCAGAAGGTGGCCGGCCCACAAGCGGTGTCGCAGCGCCGATTCGGGAGCGGCCACGATGATCCCGGGCGTCACGCGCGTCCATGTTCGCTCGTCCAGCAGCCGGCGCAGAGGCGAGCGCCCGAGCGTCGTCACGACTTGGGACGTGGTCGCGGTGCCGTCCTGGCGCGCAAGGATCAGTTCGAGTTCACGAGGTATCCCTTTTCGTGCCCACACGCAAGGACATTAGGCCGGCTCCGTCAGGCCTTGTCAGCGGGGGTTTGGGCCGAGAATGGTCTCACCCGAGGATGAGGGTCGATACTCCGACCCCCATCTTCGGGTGAGACGGTCTCAACCGGGGATCAGTCGCGGAACTGCGTCGCCTCGAACTCGTCGGGGTTGGGGTAGAGGCGGTTGCCGCTCTCCAGGCCGGTGATCGCCGCCATCTCGTCGTCGGAGAGCTCGAAGCCGAACACCTCGATGTTGCTGCGGATGCGCTCGGGCGTCGCCGACTTCGGGATGGCGATCGTCCCGTTCTGCAGGTGCCAGCGCAGCACGACCTGGGCGGGCGACACGTCGTGGGCGTCGGCGGCGGCCACGACGGCGTCCAGCTCGAGATCCTCACCCTTGCCGATCGGGCCGTAGGCCTCGACGGCGATCCCGTTCTCACGGCACGCGGCCTGGGCGGCTTGCTGCTGCAGCGAGGGGTGAATCTCGAACTGGTTCACCGCCGGCACCACCTCGGCGGTCTCCAGGAGGCGCCCGAGGTGCTGGGGCAGGAAGTTCGAGACGCCGATGGCCCGCACCGCCCCGTCCGCGAGCAGCTTCTCGAACGCGCGCCACGTCTCCGGGGCCAGCCACCGGGTGGGCGTCGGCCAGTGAATGAGGTAGAGGTCGACGACGTCCACGTCCAGGGCGGCCCGGCTGTTCTCGAACGCCTTCAGCGCGCTGTCGTAGCCCTGGTCGCCGTTGCGGAGCTTGGTGGTGAGGAACACCTCATCGCGCGGCAGGCCGGACGCCTTGAGCGCGGCCCCGACGCCGGCCTCGTTGTAGTAGCCGGCTGCGGTATCGATGTGGCGGTAGCCGGCCGCCAGCGCCGCCTCGGCGACGCGCTGCGTCTCGGCCTCGTCCACGCGGAACGTCCCGAACCCGATCTGGGGGATCGTGACGCCGTTGTTGAGTTCGATGGTGGGCTGATCAGTCATGCCTCCAACCTAGCCCGTCGACACGCTGGTTCATCCGGGCGCCGCGTGTCGTTCACGCCCTCGTGGCGCGCCTGGGGTAAACATGAGGCGAGGCCCCGGACCAAGTATGAGTTGGTCCGAGGCCTCAGTGTGTTCGACGAAACGTGTCGAACCCGAGTGAGCCCGCCTTCCGCCGCGGTCCACGTCCGGACCCGGCTCGAACTGCCCCGAAGAGCGTCGAGCTTCGCGGTGCGATTGCCCTCTCGTCCCTTCCTCTTGCGAGGAGTGGAAGACCCACGCTACCCCCGCGTTCGCGCGGGCGTCAACCCCTTTGTGGAAGAGATTTCAAGACGACACGCGGTGCACCTTGTGATTCGCCGCCTGGGCGCGGGGACGGATCGTCAGCTGGTCGATGTTCACGTGCGCGGGCCGGGCGGCGACCCATGCGATGGCCTCGGCCACGTCCTCGGCTGACAGCGGATCCGGGACGCCGGCGTACACGGCGGCTGCCTTCGCCTCGTCGCCGCGGTGGCGGGTGAGGGAGAACTCCTCGGTGCGCACCATGCCGGGGGAGACCTCGCACACCCGGACCGGTTCGCCACACAGCTCCAGCCGCAGGGCGCGGGCCAACATGCGCTCCGCCGCCTTGGCCGCGTTGTAGCCGGCGCCGCCCTCGTAGGCGGCTTCCGCGGCGGTGGAGGTGACGAACACCACCGTGCCCTGCGCCGCGCGCAGCGCCGGGAGCAGTGCCTTGGTGACCCGGCCGGCGCCGACCACGTTGGTGGCGTACATGGTGTCCCAGGCGGCCAGGTCGGCCTCCCCGAGCGGCTCCTGCCCGACCGCTCCGCCGGCGTTGTTCACCAGCAGGTCGAGCCGATCACCGACCTCCTCGGCGAGCACGGCGACATCGTCGGCCTGCGTGATGTCGCAGCCCACCGCCACGCCGTCAATCTCGGCGGCAAGGTCGTGGATGCGGGCGAAGCGCCGGGCGGCGCAGACAACCCGGTAACCCTCCGCGGCCAGGGCGCGGGCGGTGGCGGCGCCGATGCCGCTGGAGGCTCCGGTGACGACGGCGGTGCGAAGTTCACTCATGGCCCCGATCCTAAGCGGGCTGGCAGGATGAGCCCATGGCCGCAGACGACCTGATGATCGAGGTGCCCGGGCCGGACGGCGTCCGGACGGTGAAGCTGAGCAGCCCCGACAAGGTGCTGTGGCCGGCCACCGCGCGGGGGGCGGCCCTCACCAAGCGCGACCTCGCCGACTACCTGCTCGCCGTCGCCGAGCCCTTCGGTCACCTCAACGGCGATCGGCCCATGACGCTGCAGCGCTTCCCCGACGGCATCGAGGGTGAGGAGTTCTTCTCGAAGCGGCCGCCGCGCGGGGCTCCCGCCTTCCTGCGCACGGTCACCTGCACCTACCCCAGTCGTCGCCGCCATGACCAGCTCGTCTTCGACGAGCCCGCCTCGCTGGCCTGGGCGGCGCAGATGGGCACGATCACCTTTCACCCCTGGCCGGTGCGCACGGCCAACCTCGACAACCCCGACGAGCTGCGCATCGACCTCGATCCCCAGCCCGGTCGTGGCTTCGCGGACGCCGTCGCCGCTGCCCTCGTGCTGCGCGAGGTCATGGCCGAGGTGGGGCTCGCGGCGTACCCCAAGACCTCCGGCAACCGCGGCGTCCACGTGTACGCCCGCATCGCCCCGACGCACGAATTTCAGGCCGTGCGTCACGGCGTCATCGGCCTCGCGCGCGAGCTGGAGCGGCGCCTGCCCGACCTCGTCACGACCAGTTGGTGGAAGGAGGAGCGTGGCGAGCGCGTGTTCGTCGACTTCAACCAGGCCAACCGCGACCGGACGATCGCGGGTGCCTACAGCCCGCGGCCGCTGCCGGGGGCGCCGGTCTCGATGCCGCTCACGTGGGAGGAACTTCGGGTGGCGTCGCCGGCCGACTTCACGGTGCTGACAGTCCCCGAGATCGTCGGGCAGCGGGGGTGCGCGTGGGCGTCCATCGACGACGTGGTCGGCGACGTGACCGTGGCGCTCGCGCTCTGGGAGGCCGACCTCGAGCGCGGGCTCGGCGAGCTCAACTTCCCTCCCGACTACCCCAAGATGCCCGGCGAGCCGCCGCGCGTGCCGCCGAGCAAACGCAAGGCCGACCGGGCCGATGAGGACTATCTGGCGCCCAAGGCAGAGCGGGACGCCGAGTGGGGCACGCCGATCGTCCCGCCGTTCGGGCCGATGCTCGCCAAGCCCGTGAAGGAGTTCCCGTCCGGCGACGTTCTCTTCGAGCCCAAGTGGGACGGCTTCCGGACGCTGATCTGGCGCAGCGGCGACAACGTCGAGCTGGGCAGCCGCAACAGCCGCCCGATGACGCGGTACTTCCCCGAGATCGTCGAGGCGGTCAGGGCCAACTTCCCCGACCCGTGCTGCATCGACGGCGAGATCATCCTGATCGAGCCCGAGCGCGGCGACCGGCTCAGCTTCGAGGCGTTGCAGCAGCGCATCCATCCGGCGGCGTCCCGGATCGCGAAGCTGTCCAAGGCCACGCCGGCGTCCTTCGTCGCCTTCGACCTGCTGGCCCTCGGGACCACCAACTACGCCGAGAAACCGTTCGGTGAGCGCCGAGCGGCGCTGGAGAAGGCACTGGCGAAGGCCGCGCCGCCGGTGTACCTGACACGGGCGACCGCCGACCGCGACGAGGCGCGCCGCTGGTTCGAGCAGTTCGAGGGGGCCGGCCTCGACGGCGTCATCGCCAAGCCCATGGGCGAGCCGTACGCCGAGGACAAGCGGGTGATGTGGAAGATCAAGCACGAGCGGACGGCCGACTGCGTGGTCGCCGGCTACCGCCTCTACCGCAACGAAACCGACGCCATCGGCTCGCTGCTGCTCGGCCTGTACACCGCCGAGGGGGAGCTGAACTCGGTGGGCGTCATCGGCGCCTTCCCCATGGAGCGGCGCCGCGAGCTGTTCGCCGAGCTGCAGCCCCTGGTCACGGACTGGACGGGGCACCCGTGGGCGTGGGCCGAGCCCGAAGAGACGCCCGAGGACCTCCGCGACCAGTCCTTTCCGCGGACGCCGACCGCCGCGGCCCACAGCCGCTGGAACGCGAAGAAGGACCTGTCGTTCACGCCGCTTCGCCCCGAGCGGGTCGTCGAGGTGCGCTACGACCACATGGAGGGCGTCCGCTTCCGGCACACCGCCCAGTTCGTGCGCTGGCGTCCGGACCGTGAGCCGGACTCCTGCACGTACGAGCAGTTGGAGGAGCCGGTCAGCTACGACCTCGCCGACGTGCTGGGTGTGCCGGGTCGTCCCTGAGCGATCCTTCGCGCTCGGCTGCCCGGGAAGGAGTGCGCCGATAGGCTGGGCGCCATGACGTACAAGTTGATCCTGCTGCGCCACGGCGAGAGCGAGTGGAACTCCAAGAACCTGTTCACCGGCTGGGTGGACGTGGAGCTCAACGAGAAGGGCGTCGGCGAGGCCGAGAGGGCCGCCGAGCTCCTGAAGTCCGAGGACCTCCTCCCCGACAAGCTGCACACCTCCCTGCTGCGCCGGGCGATCCACACCGCGTACCTGGCCCTCGACGGCTGCGACCGGCACTGGATCCCCGTGCAGCGCTCCTGGCGCCTCAACGAGCGCCACTACGGCGGGCTCCAGGGTCTCAACAAGGCCGAGACGCTCGCCAAGTACGGCGAGGAGCAGTTCATGCTCTGGCGCCGCAGCTACGACACCCCGCCGCCGGTGCTCGAGGCGGACGGCGAGTACAGCCAGTTCCACGACCCGCGCTACGCCGACGTGCCCGAGGACGAGCGTCCGCAGACCGAGTGCCTCAAGGACGTCGTCGCGCGCATGCTGCCCTACTGGGAGTCCGA